>CAZHOU010000005.1:0-22636 GCA_964534165.1 uncultured Zetaproteobacteria bacterium | reverse complement strand
GCTGCGGCACAGTGTTTGCTGGGAGCGGGCGGTGCGACGGCGAGGGAGCGAAGCTGCTCGTGTGCGGGACCGGCTGGGGGGTGGCGGAGGCGAGGCTGCCGCGGCCGAATGGATGGGTGTCACCGATCACCGGTCACGGTAAAGTGCGCCACCTTTCCGTCCGGGCGGGACTGGCCAGTGATCTGGATCGGTTGAGACGCTGAAGGCGAGAGCGAGGAGGTCGAACATGCGGGCACTCGATGAGGTGACGAAGGATCAACTGCGCAAGGACATTCCCGAATTCCGCGAAGGCGACACCGTGCGGGTCCATGTGCGGGTGGTGGACTTCAAGGAGACCAAGAAGGGTGTCGAACGGCGCGAGCGCCTGCAGGCCTTCGAGGGCGTCGTGATTGCTCGCCACAACAACGGCATTTCCAGCACTTTCACCGTGCGCAAGATTTCCAACGGCATCGGCGTGGAGCGTGTGTTCCCCCTGCATTCGCCGATGCTGGAGAGCATCAAGCTCGTCCGCCGCGGCCGCGTGCGCCGGGCCAAGCTCTACTACCTGCGCGCCCTGCGCGGGAAGGCGGCCCGCATCCGCGAGCGCCGCGTCTAGCCCGGATTGAACGGGCCGGTTTTGCATTGCCGTTCGTGCGCAACGACTCAATGGGGACCCGGGGGGTCCCCGTTTTGTTTCAAACCCCATCTGCTTCGGGAGTCTGTCGATGAGCGACCGATTTGATTTCTTCCATGCCGGCTTGCGTGACGAACCGGTGGCGGCGGCCATTCACGCCGAGCTCGGGCGCCAGCAGCATACCCTGGAGCTGATCGCCAGCGAGAACATCGTCTCCCGGGCGGTGCTGGAGGCGCAGGGATCGGTTTTGACCAACAAATACGCCGAGGGTTACCCGGGGCGTCGCTATTACGGCGGCTGCGAGCACGTGGACAAGGCCGAGATCCTGGCCCAGGAGCGGGCCAGGGCCCTGTTCGGCGTCCGGCATGCGAATGTCCAGCCGCATTCGGGATCGCAGGCCAACATGGCGGTGTACATGGCCCTGCTCGATCCCGGCGACACCATCATGGGCATGGATCTCGCCCACGGCGGGCATCTGACCCACGGCTCGCCGGTGAACTTCTCCGGGAGGCTGTACAATGTGGTCGCCTACGGCGTCCGCAAGGACGATGAGTTGATCGATTACGATGCCATGCAGGAACTGGCCGAGAAGCACCGGCCGCGGATGATCATCGGCGGCGCCTCGGCCTACGAGCGCGCCATCGATTTCGCCCGTATGCGGGCCATCGCCGATGCCGTCGGCGCCTATCTGGTGGTGGATATCGCCCACTATGCCGGCCTGATCGCCGCCGGCCTCTATCCGAGCCCGGTCGGGCATGCCCATGTCATCACGACCACCACCCACAAGACCCTGCGAGGCCCGCGCGGCGGCATGATCCTGCTGGACGACGACGAGCTGGCGAAAAAGATTAACTCCCGCATCTTCCCGGGTATCCAGGGCGGGCCGCTGATGCACGTGATTGCAGCCAAGGCCGTGGCCTTCGGCGAGGCTCTGGGGGACGATTTCAAGGCCGACCAGAAGCAGACGATCGACAACGCCCGCACGATGGCCGCCGTGCTTTCAGGCGGCGGTCTGCGCATCGTCTCGGGCGGCACGGATTGCCACATGTTCCGCGTGGATCTGCGGCCGCAGAAACTTACGGGCAAGGTCGCCGAGGAGGCGCTGGAGGCGGCGGGCATCACCGTCAACAAGAACACGATACCCTTCGATCCGGAATCCCCCTTCATCACCAGTGGCATTCGCATCGGCACGGCGGCCATCACCACCCGTGGCATGCAGGAGAAGGAGGCGGCCCAGATCGGGGAGATGATCCTCGAGGTGTTGCGAAACCCGGACGACGGGGATGTGCGCGGTCGCGTGGCGGCGCAGGTGCGGGCGCTGACGGATCGTTTCCCGATCTATGACTGATCTTCTCGTAAAACGTCCGCAGCCGTTTTTGCGAGGAACCGCGAGCGCGGCGTGGAAAAATGGGGGTATCATGATCAGCCCGGATTTTTCATGATGACCATGCGTAGGTATTCGAAAGATCGAAAAGCATGAAGGAGTTGCATCGAAACCGATGTGCTTTTGCAGCATGACACTTTGCATTTCGCGGCGCCTTTCTTGTCTGCGCGGGCCGGCAAGCAAGGACGGAGGCCGAGGTGAATGGTGATTGGAAATTGGTGATTGGTGGATTTCCCGATTACCAATCACGAATCACCAATCACCGATTTCTGCGCCCTCCATCCGCGATCCCATGAAAAATCCGGGTTAGCCATGCATTGCCCGTTCTGCGGTGAGCCCGATACGCGCGTCATCGATTCGCGCGTGGTCGAGGATGGGGCCAGCGTGCGCCGACGCCGCGCCTGCGAGGCTTGCGGCAAGCGCTTCTCCACTTACGAGCGCGCCGATCTGCGGTTGCCCATGGTCGTGAAGAAGGACGGTGCCCGGCAGGCGTTCGACATCGACAAGGTGCGTGCGGGAATGCAGAAGGCGCTTGAGAAACGGCCCGTGCCGGCGGCGGCGCTGGAGAAGAGCGTCCAGGCCATCGTGCGTTCGGTGCAGGAACTCGGCGTCGCCGAGATCGAGGCCGCGGCCATCGGCGATCTGGTGATGGAGCAGCTGCAGCACCTCGATCCCGTGGCCTATGTGCGATTTGCCTCCGTCTATCGCGAGTTCAAGGATGTCGATGAATTCCTGGCGGCGGTGAAGAACGCCATTCGCAAGGAGGGAGGGAAATGAGTATCCGCATCGCGATTCTCCCGGGCGATGGCATCGGACCGGAGATCGTGCGCGAGGCACTCAAGGTGCTTTCCGTGGTCAATACGCGTTTCGCGCTGGGCGCGGAGTGGGAGGAAGGGGTGATCGGCGGCGCCGCCTATGACGCCTGCGGTGATCCCTACCCGGATCAGACCCGGCGCCTGGCGCACTCCGCCGACGCCGTGTTGCTCGGCGCCGTGGGCGGTCCGAAATGGGAGCGCCTGGACAAGCCCCTGCGTCCGGAGGCCGGCCTGCTGGCCATCCGCGAGGATCTGGAATTGTTCGCCAATTACCGACCGGCCAAGGTGCATCGGCAGCTTCTTTCCGCATCGACGTTGAAGCCGGAAATCGTGGACGGGGTGGATATCCTCGTCGTGCGCGAGCTGGTGGGTGGAGTGTATTTCGGGCGTCCGCGGGGAATCGAGGAAAGGAATGGCGAGCGCTGCGGCTTCAACACCATGATCTACACCGAGCACGAGGTCGAGCGCATCGCCCGCAAGGCCTTCGCCGCCGCCCGCCTGCGTCGTGGGCGGGTCTGTTCCGTGGACAAGGCCAATGTGCTCGATGTCTCCGAGTTCTGGCGCCAGGTGGTCTGCCGCGTCCATACGCAGGAGTATCCCGAGATCGAATTGGGTCACATGTACGTGGACAACGCCGCCATGCAATTGATCCGCAACCCCCGCCAGTTCGATGTGATCGTGACCTCCAACCTGTTCGGCGATATCCTTTCCGACGAGGCATCGATGTTGACCGGCTCCATCGGCATGCTGCCCAGTGCCTCGGTCGGGGAACGCCATGCCCTGTTCGAACCGATCCACGGCTCGGCGCCCGATATTGCGGGCCAGAATACGGCCAACCCGTTGGCCACCATCCTGTCGCTGGCCATGATGCTGCGCTATGCGCTCGACCGTCCCGATCTGGCCGCGGCCGTGGAGGCGGCCGTGGAGGCGGTGCTGGACGAAGGTCTGCGCACGCCCGATTTGGGAGGCGGCGGGAGGATGGTCTCCTGCAGCGAGATGGGCGATGCCGTGTGCCGGAAACTGGAGGAAACGTGAGCGGATTTCTGCCCTCGAAGGAGGATGGCTATCGCGTCGCCGTGGTGGGCGCCACCGGCGCCGTGGGCCGGGTCATGCTCGAGATTCTGGCCGAGCGCCGATTCCCGGTGGCGGAAATCATCCCTCTCGCCTCCAGCCGCAGCGCCGGCAGCCGGATCGAATACGGTGGTCGGGAATACGTGGTCCGGGAGCTTGAACATTTCGATCCGGCCGGAATCGACATTGCGCTGTTCTCGGCCGGCGCCGGCACTTCCCGCACACATGCGCCGCGCTTCGCCGCCCGCGGCTGCTACGTGATCGACAATTCCAGCGCCTGGCGCATGCACGAGGACGTGCCCCTGGTGGTGCCGGAAGTCAATCCGCAGACCCTTGACCTGGCACGGGAGGGGCGCATCATCGCCAACCCGAACTGCTCGACCATTCAGATGGTCGTCGTGCTCAAACCCCTTCACGATGCGGTTCCCATCCGGCGTGTCGTGGTGGCCACCTATCAGGCCGTGTCCGGGGCCGGTGGGCGGGCCATCGAGGAGTTGGCGGAGCAGAGCCGCAACCTGCTTTGCGGTCGTGAGGCGCAGGTGAATGTGTTGCCGGCGCGCATCGCCTTCAACGTCATTCCCCAGATCGATGTGTTTCTCGAGGGCGGCGACACGAAAGAGGAACGCAAGATGATGGACGAGACCCGGAAGATCCTGGCGGCGGATATCGGTGTCGCCGCAACGGCCGTGCGCGTGCCCGTGTTCTACGGTCATTCCGAGGCCGTCAACATCACTTTCGACGCATCGCTTCCGGCGACGCGGGCACGGGAGATCCTGGCCGTCGCCGACGGGATCTGTGTGGTCGACGACCCCGGCAGCGAGGACTATCCGCTGGCCAGCGAGGCCGCGGGCACGGACCCGGTCTGGGTGGGGCGCATTCGCGACGACGCATCCTGGCCGAATTCGCTGCAATTGTGGATTGTGGCCGACAATCTGCGCAAGGGCGCGGCCTTGAATGCCGTCCAAATCGCGGAAATGCTGATTCGATGAACCCTCGAGCGCGGGTGGGATGGAGAGCGGCGTGGAGCCTGCAAGCACTGGCGCTCACGTTGTCCATTTTCGGCTTGGATTTGGAGGCGGCTCGAGCCTTCGGGCTTGGAAAGATCAAGGTGGACAGCCATCTGAACGAACCCTTCATCGCCGAGATTCCGCTTCGGCTGGAGAAAGGCGAATCCATCGATCACCTGTCCATCGGCCTTGCATCGCCCGCCGAATACAAGACGCTCGAGGTCTACCGCGATGCGGCCGTTGGGCTTCTGCGCCTGGAGATCAGGAACGATTCCCGCGGACGCCATGTACGGGTTTTTTCCGTGTCGGCGCTCGCCACGCCGTATTTCAATCTGGTGCTGAAGATCCATTCCGGGCATGCCACCTTCTTCAAGAAGTTCCCGGTTTTTCTGGAACTGCCGCGGGTTGCGCCCGTGACGGCGTTGAAGGCCGCGAATCCTCCCGCCGGACCGCAAACGACGGTCCAATCCGCACCGTCCCCGGCGAAGGTGGCCGCCCCATCCCCCGTCCGCAACGTCCCTGTACCCGTCCGCCGTTACGGACCCATGACGTATGGGGAAACGATCGGTGCGGTGGCCAAAAAGCTGCGCCGAGATCCCCGCTTTCGGCCCTTCACACTGGCGCAGGTCATGGTGGCTCTGTTCAGGAAAAACAGGGGCAAGTTCGAGCACGGGAACATCAACCTGATCAAGGCTGGGGAATACCTGCAGGTGCCATCCGCGGCCGAGGTCAAGGCCGTCGAACCGGCGGCGGCGCTGGCGCTCATCAAGGAGCACAGCCGCTTGTGGCAGCGGCTCCGCGCCCCTCGTGGCGGTGAAGCCAGGGCAGGGGGGAATCGCTTTCAGTCCCATGTTCGTGTGGGGGAGTTGGCCGTCGGTACCGGCCGGGCCGCGGCGGTTGCTGCGAAGGGTCGGGGAGGGGGTGCGGTCAAGGGCCGATCCAACCCGCCGTCCGCCCCGACCGTGGCCGCCATCCCGGAGGCGCATGCGCTCCGCGCCGGCCTGGAACAGCTGCGGGCACAAAACCGCGATCTGCGGGCGCGACTGGATGCGGACGAGAAGAAGTTGGCCCTGCTGGCATCGAAGCAGGTGGCCGGCGGAATGAAAAGGGCGGCGGCACGGTTGCGCAAGTTGGAACTGCGCATGGCGCACATGCAGACGGAACTTCGGCAAACGCGCCGACAGTTGCAACAGGCGCGGGACGGCTTGTGGATCGTTTATGTATTGGTCGTTCTAATCATCGTACTTTTGGTGGTGATCGGCTATCTGCTGAGGCGTGAACGTCCACATCCAGCAGCGGTGCCCGGACGAATGTCAACCGCCGCAGCGGACGCCGGTTCCGGCCCCGCGTCCGTGACGGTCGGACCGGACGCTGCGGAATCGCAGCCGTCCAAAGCGGCATCGAAACCGTCGGAACCTGAAAGAGCGGATGAGGCTGTGAAGTATCTGGCGGAGGCGGATGTTTACCTCACCTACGGGATGACGGAGGAAGCCATCCATCAATTGCACCGCGCCATCGAGCGCTACCCCGGAGACGAGGAGGCCTACTGCCGCCTGATCCGGTTGCTGAAGGGCAAGGGCGCGGAGGCCGAGTTGCAGGAACTGATGACGACCGCCCGCAAGGCCCTTTCCGGGGATGCCCTGCGCAAGTTTGAGGAAGCCGCCATGGCGCTGGAAACCGGTCAGCCGCCTGCGGGCGCAACCACCGTGCCGGCGGAGATCGAAATGCCGACCTCCGTGGAAAGCGAAGATGACGTTCCCGATTCCGGTTCCTCCGGCCTTACGAAAGAGAAGGCGATGGATCTCGAACGCCTCAATCAACCGGGCCATCTCGACGTGGACAAGGGGCGCAGCCTGGTGGCGGAGGGAAGGCTGGAGGAAGCCGAGGCCGCTTTCCAGGCCGCCGCCGAGGCGGGCGTACAAGCCGCCGCCATCGGTCTGGCGGAGGTGGCCGTAAGGCGCGGTGAGCACGAAAGGGCCGCGGAACTGCTTGCCGGCGTCGAGGCCGTTGTCGGCGATGAACATCGCGGCTGGCTGGAGGCCGTGAGTTCCGAAGTGCAACGCTGATTCGGGTCGCGCGCGGTTTCCCTCCGCTCCATGCTGGATTCCATGAGCAGGCGCATCGTTCTGGTGCTCGAGTACGACGGTGTGGGCCTTTGCGGTTGGCAGAGGCAGCGAAACGGCCCGAGCGTGCAGGCCCATCTCGAACGCTCGCTTGCCGGCATCGAGGGTCGGGCGGTCTCCTGCCGCGCTGCCGGACGTACGGACGCCGGGGTGCACGCCGAGGCCCTGCTGGTGCATGCGGACGTGAGCCGGGAGCGATTCGAGCGCGCGCCGCTGGCCTATGTGCATGGAGTCAATCAGAGGCTTCCCTCCGGGATCCGGGTGTTGGCGGTGCGGGCCGTGGATGATTCCTTCCATGCACGTTTCTCCTGCCGCGAGCGTGCTTATCGATACCAGATATGGAACCGGACCACCGCGCCGGCGATCCAGCGCTGGCGCCACTGGTGGATGCCGAGGGTATTGGATCTCGCCGCCATGCAGCGGGCGGCTTCCTTTCTTTTGGGCAGGCATGATTTCTCCAGTTTCCGCGCCAGCGGTTGTCAGGCGTCGACAGCGACGCGTGAATTGCGGGAGATCACCATCTGGCGGCAGGGGGTTTGCGTCATGATGGCCTTCCGGGCCGATGCCTTCCTCTATCGCATGGTGCGCAACATCGTCGGTAGCCTCGTCCGGGTGGGCATCGGCGAGTGGGAAGCGGAAAGGATGCATTCGGTGATCGAAGCCCGTGACCGCAGCCAGGCTGCGGATACGGCACCGGCACACGGTTTGTATTTCACCGATGCCGTCTACGACGAGTTCAGCTCACGCCGTCTTGCTGAAAGCTTTGGGATCCCAGGTTAAGATCGCTTCCGCGATGCTGTCGGCCAGAGCAAGGCCACGCCCGCTCAAGCGCAGATGGCCGTCGTGTACGGACAGGAAACCGTCCCGCAGCCAGGGTTCCAGCGCATCCGCAAACAGGGCGAGGATATCTACACGGAAACGACTCCCGAATCCGGCGATATTCACTCCGTTGACGCGGCGCAGGCCGAGCCATGCCGCCTCGGCCGCCGCCTGGATGCGGGAACGCCTGTCGAAGGTTGCGACCGCACCGCCGTGCTGCGACACCGCGCGAATGTAGCCTCGAGGGGAGTTGAGGTTGCTGTAGCGGGTGGCCCCAGCGTCGGATTCGTTCCATTTGCCGGCGGCGCCGGCCCCGATTCCAACATAATCGTGATAGAGCCAGTAGGCCTCGTTGTGGCGGCAACGGCGCCCGTTTTTGGAAAAATTCGAGATTTCGTAGTGACCGTATCCCGCTTCTGCAAGATGTAGCTTTGTCGCCTCGAAGAAGGCCAGGGACTTCTCCTCGTCCGGCAAGGCGAACGCGCCCGTCCGCCATCGCCGGGTGAGGGGCGTGGGAGCTTCCAGCGTGAGTTGGTAACAGGAGAGATGCTCGGGTTCGAGCGAAAGCGCCCGTTCGAGGTTGGCGCGCCACCGGGCGATGGATTGACGCGGCAGGCCGTACATCAGATCGAGATTGATGTTCGTGAAACCGGCTTTGCGGGCGGCTTGGAAGACCCTCATGATGTCCCGTTCATCATGGATGCGCTCCAGCCAGTTGAGTTCGCCGTTGTCAAAGCTCTGGGCACCCAGGGAAAGACGGTTCACGCCACAGGCGTGGTAGGCCTCGAAGCGCCTCCGCTCGGCCGTGCCGGGGTTGGCCTCGAGCGTGATTTCGGCGTCGGCATCCAGACCCCAATGCCGGTCGGCGGCCTCCAGGACGGCGGCGATCAGCTCCTGAGGCGCAAGCGACGGTGTGCCGCCGCCGAAGAAGACCGAAGACAGGGTACGGCCGGTGAAGGCGGGATGCCGCGCCCAACGGTCAAGCTCCCGCAGCAGCGCCCGGTGGTAAGAATCCCACGGGGGCCGGGCCGAGGCATGGGAATTGAAATCGCAATAGGGGCATTTGTGGAGACAGAAAGGGATATGCACATAGAGGTGCAGGGGGGTCACAGAAGGATGACCTCGTAATGCTCCGGCTCCAACTTGTCCTCGCTCTTCAAGATGATTTCCTTCTTCAGGAAGGTTTCGAGACTGCTGATGCTGTCGCTCTGCTCGCCGAGCAACAGGTCGATGATGTGCGGATGGGCGACGACCATCAGTTTGTCGCAGGGGTAGGCGCGCGCCTCCGCCACGATTTCCCGGAACAGTTGGTGACAGATGGTGATCGGGCTGCGTACATGGCCGGTGCCGTCGCAGTGGGGGCATTCCTGCAGCAGGATGCGGCCCAGGGATTCGCGCGTGCGCTTGCGGGTCATCTCGACAAGCCCGAGTTCGGACAGATGCACGATGTGGGTCTTGGAATGATCCTTGGCCAACGCCTCTTCCAGCACTTCGAGAAGGCGGCGCTTGTTGCCCTCCTCCTGCATGTCGATGAAATCCACGACAATGATGCCGCCGAGATTGCGCAGGCGCAGTTGGTGCACGATCTCATGCACGGCCTCGAGATTGGTCTTGAAGCTCGTCTCCTCCATCGTTCTCGAACTCGTGAAGGAGCCGGAATTGACGTCGATGGCAATCAGCGCTTCGGTCTGGTCGATGATGATATGTCCGCCCGATTTCAATTCGACGCGCCGTTTCAGGGCACGGTTGATTTCCTCCTCCACGCCGTAGACATCGAAGATGGGGCGCTCCCCCGGATAGTAATAGAGGCGCTTGGCGACATCGGGCATGAAGCGTTTGGCGAAGGATTGCATTCGCTCGTAGGCGTCGCGTGAGTCCACATGGATCTTCTCCACCTCGTCGTCGACGTAGTCGCGCATGACGCGGAGGTAAAGATTGAGTTCCTTGTGTACAAGGGATCCGGGTGCTGCGTGCTTCAATCTCTCCTCGATATCGCTCCACAGGCGCAACAGGAACTCAAGGTCCTGCTGCAGCTCGAACAGATGCCTTCCTTCCGCCACCGTGCGGATGATCAGGCCGCCTTGATCCGGTTTCAGGGCCTGGCCGAGTTCCAGAAGTCGTTTGCGTTCCTCGGGATCCTCGATGCGGTGTGCGATACCCACATGATCGTGATGCGGCAGATAGACTAGATAACGGCCGGCGAGACTGATCAATGTCGTCAGTCGTGGCCCCTTGGAGGAGATCGGATCCTTCGAAACCTGCACCGTGATTTGTTGGTTTTCACTCAGCAGGGAGGAAATGTCCGGGCCGGCGCGGGCTTCCGGCTCTTCACCCCCTTCCTCCGTGATAAGTTCCTGCGAATCGATTGCATCCGCCGGGGCTTCGTCCATGTTCTCGGCCGGGGTCACAATGTCACCGGCGTAGAGAAAACCTGCCCGTGGCAGCCCGATGTCCACGAAGGCGGCCTGAATGCCCGGTAGGACCCGTTGCACCCTGCCGCTGTAGATGTTGCCCTTCAAACCGCGCTCCCGCTCGCGTTCGATGTACACCTCCTCCGCCTGGCCGTTTTCAACCCGTGCGATACGTGTCTCGAAGGGGGTCACGTTGACCAGGAGTTCCGCGCTCATGCCGCGATCCCCGTTGTTTGAGGATGTGCGAACGCGGCCGCCAGCAGGTCAAGGGTCAGGCGAACGGGCAGGCCGATGACGTTGTCCAGGGGGCCCGTCACGGCCGTGATGAAAGACGCGGCGCCCTCCTGGATGGCATAGGCGCCGGCCAAGTCGAGCACTTCGTTGTGACGCAGATAGGTTTGAATTTCCTCCTCGCTCAGTGTGCGGAAGCGTACGCGTGTCCGAGCGCACTCGACGAGACTGCGTGGCCCCAGACGCACGCAGACGCCGGTGTAGACCTCGTGTCGCTTTCCGGACAGACGACGCAGCATGGAGCGGGCCACGTTGCGGTTGTCCGGTTTGCCGATGATGTCACCGTCGACGGACAACAGCGTATCCGCGGCGACAACCGGAATCGATTCCGGTGCGGCAACCGAATGCGCCTTGATCCGGGCGATACGCATGACCGCCGCTCTCGTATCCTCACCGGCGAGGATGCGTTCATCGGCCTGCACAGGGCGCACCTTCACGCTCAGGCCGGCGGATTGCAGGAGTTTGAGCCTGCGTGGTGAACGGGAGGCAAGAATGATACGCATGGGCCGATGCTAGCCCGGATTTTTCATGATGACCATGCGCTGGAATTTGAAATGTTGAACAGCATGAAGGAGTTGCAATGGAATGGGAGTGCTTTTGCACCATGCAGCTTGCATTTCGCGGCGCCTTTCTTGTCTGCGCGGGCCGGCAAGCAAGGATTGATGGCCGAGGTAAATGGTGATCGGAAATTGGTGATTGGTGGATTTCCCGATTACCAATCACGAATAACCAATCACCGATTTCTGCGCCCTCCATCCGCGATCCCATGAAAAATCCGGGCGAGGCCGTCTTCTTCATGAAGACCATGCAGGGGTCTGTTTCTTGACGCCCGCGTCGATGCATTTACGATGCGCGCAAGTAGATTTCGTCAGTGAAGCATCTGAGGCACAGGATCACAGCCCATGGACAAGCCAATACGCAATCCTCTCGAAGAGGCGACCGAATTCTGCACCGGCGAACTGGGCTCCCTGGATGCATACATCCGCCGCCAGCTTGATTCCGACGTGGCCATGATTCCGGCGATCGGCAACTACATCATAAGCAGCGGCGGCAAGCGCCTGCGCCCCCTGCTCTGTATCCTGGCGGCCAAGATGTTCTCCTATCGCGGCGACCGGCATATTCCTCTGGCGGCGGTGGTGGAGTTTCTGCATACGGCCTCACTTTTGCATGACGATGTGGTGGATTCCTCGGATATACGGCGTGGCACACCATCCGCCAACGGCGTCTGGGGGAATCAGGCCAGTGTTCTGGTGGGGGATTTTCTTTTCTCCCGCGCTTTCGAGATCATGGTCGAGGACGGCGAGATGGAGATTCTGCAATTGCTTGCCAAGGTCTCGAACGCCCTGGCCGAGGGAGAGGTGCTGCAACTGATGCGTTCCTTCCATCTGGGGATGACCGAGCGCCAGTATCTCGAGGTTGTGGAGCGGAAGACGGCCATTTTGTTCTCCGCCGCCACCGAGATCGGTGCCCGAATCTGCCGTCAGCCCCCCGATGTCGTATCGGGTATGGCCGAGTATGGGATGTGCGTCGGTGTTGCTTTCCAGTTGGTCGATGACGCGCTTGATTACAACGCCGACGAGGAAGTGGTGGGGAAACCGGTGGGTCACGATCTTATCGAGGGGAAGATCACGCTGCCGCTCATTCATGCCATGGGAGTGGACAAGGAGTTGCGCCGGCTCGTCGAACGAGTCGCTGAGCGTGGCCATTATGCCGACGACGACTGCCGGCGGGTGCGCCAGGCGGTGCTGGCCGCAGGCGGTGTGAAACATTGCCTGGCCACCGCCAGGGATTATGCAGCACGCGCCGCCCGAGCCTTGCCGCGATGCGGCGAGTTGCCCGTGCGCAGTTTGTTGGCCGATCTCGCTTCCTTTTCTGTCCAGCGCAGCTTCTGATGCCATGCTTGCCGCCGGCTTGCCGCGCGCCTATGATGCGCGGCCTTATGAATCCATTGGTCCATTCGGGGTGTAGCTCAGCCTGGTAGAGCACTGTCTTCGGGAGGCAGGGGCCGGAGGTTCAAATCCTCTCACCCCGACCATTGGATTCCTGCATCTCCCATGCATGTGCCGGGAGTTCGGACGAAGAGAGGCTGCGGAAATGCCACACGCTTGCATGTGTCCATGCTGATGGATTCGGGAACGAAGGAACCGGAGTCGCCATGACCATTTCGAGCTTGATGGCCCTCTCCCCTCTGGACGGGCGCTACGCCGGCAGGCTTTCGGATCTGCGGGAGATCTTCAGCGAATACGGCTTGATCCGGTCGCGCATCATCGTCGAGATCCGGTGGCTGCAAGCATTGGCTGCGGAGCCCGGCGTCAAGGAGATCCCTTCCTTCTCGGATGCCGCCAACCGCGCGCTCGAAGCCGTAATCGAACAATTCAATGAGAAGGCGGCGGCCAGGGTCAAGAGCATCGAAATCAGCACCAACCACGATGTCAAGGCCGTCGAGTATTATTTGAGGGAAAAGCTCGGCGGGGAGTCCGGACTCTCGGAGGCGGCCGAGTTTCTGCACTTCGCGTGCACCTCCGAGGACATCAACAATCTCGCCTATGCCCTGATGCTCAAACAGGCTCGCGAGGAGGTGCTGCTTCCTTGTGCGGAGCAATTGATCGAGGACATCGTAGTCGGCGCCGAGAACATGGCCGATGCCGCCATGTTGTCCCGGACGCACGGCCAGCCGGCCAGTCCCACGACGATGGGCAAGGAATGGGCCAATGTCGCCTATCGATTGGCCAGGCAGCAACTGCACATCGAGGCGGTGCCACTGATGGCCAAATTCAACGGTGCTGTCGGTAATTTCAATGCCCACTTGATCGGTTATCCGGAGATCGACTGGCCGCGGCTTTGCCAGGCTTTTGTCGAATCCATGGGCCTTCAATGGAATCCGTACACGACACAGATCGAACCGCACGATTTCATCGCCGAACTCAATGCCGCACTCATGCGTTATAACAATATTCTTATTGATTTTTCCAGGGACATCTGGGGATATATTTCCTTGGGGTATTTCAAACAGATCATGATCCCGGGCGAGGTCGGTTCCTCCACCATGCCGCACAAGATCAATCCCATCGATTTCGAGAACGGGGAAGGCAATCTCGGCTTGGCCAATGCCCTGCTGGGGCATCTGGCCGCAAAACTTCCCATCTCCCGCTGGCAGCGGGATCTCACCGATTCCACCGTGTTGCGCAATCTCGGCTCCGCTCTCGGCTATTGCCTTCTCGCCTGGCAATCCATCCGCCGCGGTCTGGGCAAGCTCGATCTTGATCCCGAGCGCCTGCAAGCCGACTTGGAAGCTGCATGGGCCGTATTGGCCGAAGCCGTGCAGACCGTCATGCGGCGCTATGGCCTGCCGGATCCGTACGAACGTATGAAGGAGTTCACCCGTGGCAAGGCGGTGGACGCCGCTGGACTCAAAGCCTTTATTGAAAGCCTGGATATTCCGGATGCAGCGAGACAGCGGCTGTTGGCGCTGACGCCGGCATCGTACACCGGCAACGCCGCCGAGCAGGCGCATCGCATCCGCCGCTGCATCGCCGCATTGCGGACGTCCCGGCGTCAGTAGTGGATGTCTTTGGCGATAAGCCTGTTGCCGTCTTTCACGTAGCTGACCATGACCGCGCCCGTGGCCGTCGCGGCCTCGTGGAGGAGTGACGGCGAGGCCGAGAATGAAATGGGGGATTTGGTCTCCGCATCCATGATGGTGAAGCTTCCGGCCTGTCTGTCCACGGCGATCACCCTTCCCACGTGTTTGTTCGGGCCGGCAACGCTGCAGGCATCGGCCCAGGGGGCGGTACCTGCCAACAGGGAAAAGGCGAGCAGCGTCATTCCGATTCGTTTGCGCATGGTGAGAACCTCCTGCATCAGGATTTCGGCGCCGGGTTGCAATGCGTCAGGTTTTGGCGCAATGCCTCCGGCAATCCGAAGACGACATTCTCCTCCACGGTCTGCAAGGTTTCCACCTCCGTGGCTCCCTGCTCGAGCAGGGCCTTGATCACCCCCTGCACCAGTTCCTCCGGTGCCGAGGCGCCGGCGGTGACACCCACGGATGAGACGCCGGCAAACCATTGCGGATCGATGCCGTGGGCGTCGTCGATCAGGTAGGCCCGGGCGCCCTGGCGCTCCGCAACCTCTCGCAGGCGGTTGCTGTTGGAGGAGTTCTTGGAGCCGATAACCAGGACCAGTTCACAGCGGGTCGCCAGCATCTTGACGGCCTGCTGGCGATTGGTGGTGGCATAGCAGATGTCGTCGCGTCTTGGACCCTGGATGTTCGGGAAGCGGCGTTTGAGGGCAGCGATCACGGCCGCTGCATCGTCCACGCTCAAGGTGGTCTGGGTGATGTAGGCGAGCCTCTCCGCATCACGCACCTTGAGTTGCGCCACCTCTTCCGGACTCGAGACCAGCAGGACGGCCCCCTCGGGGACCTGACCCATCGTCCCTTCCACCTCGGGATGGCCTGCATGGCCGATCAGGATCACCTGCTCCCCGCGGCGGTAGTGCCTGAGCAGTTCCATGTGCACCTTGGTGACGAGCGGACAGGTGGCATCGATGATCCGGAGACCGCGCTCGCAGGCGGCTTGCTGCACCGCCCTGCTCACGCCATGGGCGGAGAAGATCAGCAGCGCACCGTCGGGAACGTCGGAGATGGATTCGACGAAGACGGCACCCCGCCGGCGCAGCTTTTCCACGACACATTTGTTGTGCACGATCTCGTGGCGGACATAGACGGGAGCCCCGCAGCGGGCGAGCGCCTCCTCGACGACGGCGATGGCACGATCGACCCCGGCGCAAAATCCCCGGGGTTCAGCCAGAAGGATTCGCATGCCGGCTTCTGCTCCTCGACGACGGTTTTTCAAAGGCTATCATAGCGATGGATCAAGGATACCATGAAACAGGGGGAAAGATGAACGCTGCATTTCCAGGACCGGGATCGATCGATCCGCAGGCGGCTTATCCGGCGTGGCCGCATGATTCATTGCGGCTGGGTGATTTTCGCGGGCGCTGGCTTGTTCTTTATTTCTATCCCCGGGACAACACCCCGGGCTGTACGATCGAGGCCTGCGAATTTCGTGATGCATCCGAAGCCTTGGCCCGGCTTGGGGCGGCGATCGTCGGTGTCAGCCGCGATAGCTTGGACTCCCACCGTCGCTTCGCGAGCAAACAAGACCTGCCTTTCCCGCTCATTGCCGATACGGACGAAAGACTGTGTTCGGTCTTCGACGTCGTGCGCACAAAAAACATGTACGGACGCAAGGTCCGGGGTATCGAACGCTCCACCTTCCTTCTCGATCCGCAAGGGATTGTACGCAGGCAGTGGCGCAAGGTCAGGGCAAGAGGACATGCCGCCGAGGTCCTTGCGGCGCTGCAAGACCTGCAGCGTTCGGGCTGACGCCACGGCCGGCATCGGAAAGCCGTACCCCCTTGTTTGAAAACCGGCACATCCTTCTCGGCATCGGTGGTGGCATTGCCGCCTACCGGGTGGCGGAACTCGCGCGCATGCTGACAAAGCAGAAGGCACGCGTACGCTGTGTGATGACCCCCGCCGCGTGCCGCTTCATCACGCCGCTGACCTTCGCCTCCCTGACGGGCGAGGAGGTGCACACGGAACTTTTCGATCTCACCTGTTCGCAGGAGATGGGCCATATTCGGCTGGCGCGCTGGGCGGACGCATTGCTCGTGGCGCCGGCGACGGCCAATCTGCTGGCCAAATTCAATCACGGCATCTGCGACAATCTGTTGACCACGCTCTTTCATGTGTATACGGGTCCGGTGCTGCTGGCACCGGCCATGAACGTATCCATGTGGGAATCCGAATCCACGCAACGGAATCTGGCGGCCCTGTGCCATCGCGGCGCCCGAATCACCGGTCCCGAGGAAGGCCGACTGGCCTGCGGCGAGGAAGGCATGGGGCGGATGAGCGAACCGGAGGTCATTGTCGGAGCGCTGTATTCCCTGCTGCAGCCACAGGACTTGCGCGGCCAGCGCTGGCTGATCAATGCCGGTCCCACATGGGAAGCATGGGATGATGTGCGGGTGCTCGGAAATCGCGCCAGCGGCCGTCTGGGCGCTTTCCTGGCGATGGAGGCCGCCTCCCGGGGTGCGAGGGTCGACTTGGTGGCCGGACCGGGTGTGCCACCCACCCCGGCAGAGGTGAAAAGGCTGGATGTGACTTCCGCGGCCGACATGATGGCGGCCTGCCTGCGCCTGGCACCGGGATGCACGGTGTTTGCCGCAACGGCGGCGGTCTGCGATTTTCGCTTTGCGAATCCGGTGAAGGGAAAGCTGAAGCGCGGGAACCGGACCCGGCTCACGGTGGAACTTGAGTGCAACGAGGATATCGTCGCCAGCGTCGCCCGCCTGCCCGAGCGGCCCGGGCGTATTCTGGCCTTCGCCGCCGAGTCTCGACACCATGTCCGGAACGCACGGGACAAGTTGCGCCGCAAGGGCGCCGATGCCATCTTTGCCAACGACATCGCTCACATGGGTAGCGGAACCGGTTCCGGCTGGTGGATTACGCCGGCGGGGAAAGTGGTTGCGCCGCCAATGCCCAAGCGGCGGTTGGCGCAATGGTTGATCGACAGGATCGTGGAGTTGAAGGGATGCACGAAAGAACACTGACAGTACGCCTCCGCCGCTTGCCACACGGACACGGTCTCGAGATGCCGCACTATGCCACCACCCATGCCGCCGGCATGGATATTCGCGCCGCCGTGGACGAGGAGACGATCCTGCACCCCGGCGAACGCGCGCTTTTACCGACGGGATTCAGCTTCGCCCTGCCACATGGCTTCGAGGCGCAGGTGAGGCCCAGATCCGGATTGGCGTTGAAACACGGCGTCACGGTGCTGAACAGCCCCGGCACCATCGATGCCGATTATCGCGGCGAGGTTTGCGTGATCCTGATCAATCATGGCCCGCATCCCTTTCACATCCGGCGTGGTGACCGTATCGCGCAGCTCATCATCGCTCCCGTCACCCGCATCCACTGGCGTCTGGTGGAAGAACTCGACGAGACCGCCCGCGGCAGTGGCGGTTTCGGCAGTTCGGGACGGCGGTGATGCTGGAGCTGATCGCTTCCCGCCGCTTCCGCTTTCTGCTGACGGCCCTGATTCGAGTCGCCGCCAGCCCGCAGCCGGTTTCCGGCAGGCATCTCGCCTCGATGCTGCATTGCCCGCCCCGCTATCTGGAGCCCGACCTGCAGGCGTTGGTCGCCGCCGGTCTTCTGACTTCCAGGCGCGGGGCCGGCGGAGGCTACCGGTTGGCGATCAGTCCCCACCGCATCTCTTTGTTCGATATCCTGCACGTGATTGCACCCGAGCCGGCCCAGGATCTGGCCGCGGATGCATGCCGGTTGCAGCGCGAGGTTGTCTATCCCCTGTTGCAGCGTGTGCAACGGGATTGCCATCGTCTCCTGGAGCAAATCACGCTGGCGGCGTGCGTCGAAAAAGGTGTGCAGGCCGGCATCCTGGAGCATCCACCGGAAGTCCCGAACTTCAGCATTTGAATGTGAAGGCCGCCGCGGAGTTGTTGTAGAAGACGGCCCTCGATCTTCTGCCGCCGGAATGAGGCAGGTGCAATCGCGTGAAGAAACCCGGGTAGACAGCGGTCGCGATGCATCGGTCGGGCATCAGTCTCCCGCCGACGGTCGGTTCCCGAACAGCTTTTCCAGGGCCGGCCAGCGCCCTAGAAGAGGCATGGGAAGGCCTTTCCCCGACGTGGCCTTCAGCCTGCCGGAGAGGCGGCCGTCGGCGAGGACCACCGCACGGCCCGCAAGATGTCTCCCACCTGCGATCACCACCAGGCGGGTCAGGAGCAGACGCTGCCGGCGCAGGCGGAAACGCGTCGAGAAGAGTGAAAAGGCATGGCTCTTGTTGCCCGCGCGACGCTGTTTCCCAAGCATCAGGACCATCTCCGGTGCTTGCGGGCGCCAGAGCCCGCGGCGGATTTCGATGTCGCCGTTTCCATACCATTGTGCACCCGCCTGCCACGGCAGCACGCCGCTGAGGTCAGCGTTCAGAAAAGCGAGGCCCTTGAGGTTCGCACCCAGTGTGGGATTCAATCCCGCGATTCTTTCGAGACGTGCGGCCATGCGCACACGGGCGGAGAAACGGACGCCGGAAGCGGTGGGAACAAGGGTGATGCGGGGTGCGGCGAGAGCACCGCCCGCCAGTCTGGCATGCACGTGCACAAGGCTGAGGCGTGCGTCCACAAGCCGGTAGCCGGCGCTGATGTCTTCCCAGGTGTTCCCCAACCATTCCAGCCGCGCGCCGCGGATGCGCCCGTGCAGCTTCGCGCCCTTGAACCATTCCGGCACACCCTTTTCCTGCGGCCAGCGAAGAAACACGTCATGAACGTTCAGCCGTCCATGCAGCAAGGGCAACTCCACGACGCCATCGAACCGTGCATGCTGGCGTCCCTCCCTCCACTCAAATGCCTGTGTGTGCAGGCGACCGTCCCGGATGTGCACCTTGCCAGTCCATGCCTGTGCCCCGCGGCCGAAATCGTACAACTCCAAGTCGGCGTCGGCATGGGCAAGCCATTGCAGTCCGTTCCATCCTCTCCGTGGATGCACCCGGCGCAGGCCGCCGTCGATACCGCCGTGCCATGCCTTCACGACGGCGGGCAGACGCACGCCGCGTCGCCGCAAACCATCCAGATCGAGATGCATCTCTTCCACCGTCAGTTCACCGCTGTCACGCAAACCGCTCCAGCGACCCAGCACGATGCGGTTGTCAGCAAGCACCGTTCTCTTGAGGAGAATGCGAATGTTGCGCCCGCGTGCCTCCAACTTTCCGGAGGCCAAGGCGGCTATGCCCGCCGGCTTGGAAAAATCGCCTCCATAGCGGATTGCAGCCCCTCCGGCATCGACAAAGAAAGTCATGGCCATGCGGCGGCCGCTGTGAACACCCTCCAGGCGGGCATCCATGGGTCCCTTGCCCTTGAGGGCCGGCGGCAGGCCATGCATGCGCAGCAGCATGGCGGCCAGCGGTGCCCACACGGTTTCCAGCTTCTCGATCTTGAGCGAGAAGCGCCAGCGTCCGTCGCGATGCTCGAGATGCCGGAGAACGATACGCCCCCGACCGGCCGCTGGGCGCAAGTGCGCCTTCTCGATCGAGAAGGCGCCCCCGGGATGGTAAAGGAGATCACCCAGCGAGAGCATGAGATCGGGCGTGCGGATACCCCTCCATACGAGCCGGTGCACGCTTGCCGCGGCGTTTATGTGCCAGTCGCGCCTGCGCCGGAGAAGGACGGCATGGATGTCCGCGTGCCCGCCGATCCTGGCCTGGATGCCCGTGGCTGCAAGAAGTGTGCCGATTTCGGCGCCCTTCGCATCGACGGTGAGACGGCAACCGTTGGTCTTGGCACAGCCGCCGGCGAGGGTTGCCGCGGTGTGCGGCCCAAGATGGAGGAACGTATCGAGGAGACGGAAACGTTGCAGCGACCGGCCCTCCACTTTGCCGCGCCAGGAGATGCGTGGCAGGCGTTTGTCGTCACCGAAGAGGCTTGCCTCCCCGCTCAATTGCCAGCGTCTGGCCGGGCGCATGTCAAAGGTGAGGCCCGCATCCAGGAACGCATAGGCCGGCGAAAGAGGGTGCACGCGCCACTTCGAGGGCAGGCGGATGTGGGTGACGGTCAGGCGACCGAACAGATGGGGGCCTCCGAGACCTTTGCGGATTCGTCCCTGCATGCTCAGGTCGCCACCCCTTACACGTGCCTGCGCCTCCCAGCTCAGTGTACGGCCGCGATCCAGGCGGCGGACCGCCGCCGTCATGTTTTCCGTGAAAGGAACACCGGCGAGCAGGATGCGGCCCCCGGCAAGACGAAGATCCGGCCATTTCATGGTAGGGAACGAGGGAAGCAACTTGCGCATCCGAAAGGGCCTCGCCAGCCGCAAGGTGGGATGCACCATGTCCACGACGGTGATTTCAGCCTTGTTCCACAGCAGGGCCCAAAGGGAGAGTCGCAGGCGCAGCGTGTCCGCGTGCAAACGCCAGGATGCGTCCACGGCCTTCACATCCACGTTCCGCAGCCGCAGCCCTACGCCGTTCACAAAGCTGAGATGCGGCGGGTCGCTGCGGATCACGGCGTGGAGCTTCGGTTCGAGTTCGAGACGCAGGGTGCGGTACATAAGGCCTGCATCCAAATGTCGCCCCAAAAGCACGAGGGAGAGGAGAAGCAGCACCGCGAGGGCGACGGCGGCCCGCTGCCACCATGGCCTCATCCCCGACTCACTGCTTCAGCAATGCCTTCAAGCGGCGGTTGACCAGGGCCGGGTTGGCCTTGCCACGGCTGGCCTTCATCACCTGCCCCATGAAGAAGCCGAACAGCTTCTCCCTGCCGGCACGATATTGTTCCACCTGATCCGGGTGGGCGGCGAGGACCTCGCGGATCATCGCATCGATGGCCTCGGTGTCGGAAACCTGCCTCAAGCCTTTCTCCTCGATGATGGCGTCGGCACGGCAGCCGGAAGCCATCATTTCGTCCAGCATCTCCTTCGCGATCTTGCCGGAGATCACGCCCTCGGCGATGCGATCGAGGAGTTCTCCCAACGCTTCCGGTGTTACGGGGGAATCCTGGATCTCCTTCCCGGACTCCTTCAGGCGCCCGAGCAGCTCATTGGCCAGCCAGTTGGCGCAACGCTTGGGATCCGAGGGGTGCGCCGCGACCAGGGTTTCGTACCAGGCGGCGAGTTCACGGGTCTGCGAAAGTACATCGGCATCGTAGGACGAAAGCCCGTATTCCGCCTCCAGGCGTTTGCGCAGTTGCGCCGGCAGTTCGGGCATGCCGGCGCGGATGGCCTCGACGTCCTCCTTCAGAATGCGCAGGGGCGGCAGATCGGGTTCGGGAAAGTAGCGATAGTCGTGCGCCTCCTCCTTGCCGCGCATGGAGCGGGTTTCGCCCCGGCCGGAATCGAAGAGGCGCGTTTCCTGGATCACGCGACCGCCGTCCTCGAGCACCTCGATCTGGCGGTTGACCTCGTATTCGAGCGCCTGCCGGATGAAGCGGAAGGAATTCATGTTCTTGAGTTCGCAGCGGGTGCCAAACGCCTCACCGGGACGACGAACCGAGACATTGGCGTCGCATCGGAACTGACCCTTTTCCATGTCCGCATCGGAAACATCGAGGAAGCGCACCAGTTGGTGCAGCTGTTTCAGGTAAGCGACGGCCTCCTCCGGCGAGCGCATGTCCGGCTCGGAAACGATTTCCATCAGCGGCACGCCGGAGCGGTTCAGATCGATGTGGGAGACGCCTTCCAGGCCTTCGTGCAGGGATTTGCCGGCATCCTCCTCCATGTGGATGCGGGTGATGCCGATGCGTTTTTCGCCGTCACCCACCGGGATGTCCAGATGCCCGTTTTCGACGATCGGCACCGCAAATTGGGTGATCTGGTAGCCCTTCGGCAGATCCGGGTAGAAATAGTTCTTGCGGTCGAAGCGGGATTCGAGATTGATCGTGGCCTCGATCGCCAGGCCCGTCAGCACCGTTTTCTGCACCGCCTCCATGTTCAGAACCGGCAGTTGCCCGGGCATCCCCAGGCAGACCGGGCAGGTGTGCGTGTTCGGCTCGGCGCCGAAGGCGGTGGAACAGCCGCAGAAGGCCTTGGCCTTGGTGTTGATCTGGACGTGCACCTCCAGGCCGATGACCGTCTCCCAGGTCATGGCCTTTCTCCGTGGACCGGCGGGGTCCGGATCCAATCCGTGGCCGCTTCAAAGGCGGCGGCGGCGGCAAGGAGGCGGTCCTCGCGCCAGGCGGGCGCGATCCATTGCAGACCCACCGGCAATCCGGCGGTGAAACCGCACGGCTGCGACAGCGCCGGCAGGCCTGCGAGGTTGACGGCGAGGGTGAAGATGTCGGCCAGATACATGGTCAGCGGATCGCGGCTCCTCTCGCCGATGCGGAAGGCGGTCGTGGGGGAGGTGGGGGTGGCGATGACGTCCACCTTGGAGAAGGCATCGAGGAAATCGCGGCGGATCAGGGTGCGCACCTGTTGCGCCTTCTTGTAATAGGCGTCGTAGTAGCCGGAGGAGAGGGCGAAGGTGCCGGTGAGGATGCGGCGCTTGACCTCGGCGCCGAAGCCCTCGTCGCGGCTGCGCGTGTACATGT
>CAZHOU010000004.1:0-23144 GCA_964534165.1 uncultured Zetaproteobacteria bacterium | reverse complement strand
GGCCGCGGCCGTCCCAGTCAGTCTTTTTCCAGGCCCGGTCTGGACGGGGTGGGCTCGCCTCGCGTGCGGCGCGGTGGGGTCGACGCCGGTGTCCCCCTGAAACCCGGTCGCAAGCCCTCCGCCGATGCCGGCGGCCTGCGCTTTACCACCCGGGAGCCGTTGTTGGAGAGCGGTACGTTTCCGCGGGACCCTTTCATCCCCCTGCTCGGGAGCGATCTACGCACCTTGGCTCGCAAGCTCAGTCACCGGCGCCGCGTGGCGCTTTCCGTCCCGTTCAAGGGCGATTGGCGGCGCCAACCGTTTTCCCTGCGCGTGCTCGGCATGGCGACCTTGCGTGCACTCAAGGCCCGAAATGTCCGCAGAAAAAAAAGACCGGCAGCTTCCATTCCTTCCGCGGCGGCCGTGGCGCATGTGCGCCTGCAGAGCGGGCGCGCCTTTTCGCACAACGAACACGTTCGATTGTGGGGCATCGTCAAATTGTTGCGCCGCCACCGGCACTGGATCGTCGAACTGGTACCAAAGCTCGGGCACAGGCCCCTGGATGCCGAATGGATCGCGCGTGTCCGCCGCACGCAGGACATGATTTCCAGGTATCTGCGCAAACGCGGCATCTACAAGCGCCGCATCTTTCCCGTGTGGCCGGACAAGACGGCACAAAAATCCGACATCGTCGGCATCGACATCCTGGTGCGCGCCCCCTGACGACAGGGCGGGGATGGGTGATCCCTTGCCTGATGACAGAATGAAATCGCCGCCTCAATCCCCGCTTTTCGTCGTGGATAGCGGTAGCAGGCCGTATTGACGCAGCAGAGCGTCCACCTTCGGCTTGCGGCCGCGAAAGGCCGCAAAGGCCTCCGTCATGTCCCGGGCGCCGCCCACGGCCAGCACCTCCCTTCGCAGCCTTTGTGCCGTCGCGGCATCGAAAATCCCCGTCTCCTCGAAAGCGGCGAAGGCGTCCGCGGCCATCACCTCGGCCCACTTGTAGCTGTAATAGCCGGCGGCATACCCCCCGGCAAAGATGTGGGAAAAACTGTTCTGGAAGCGGTTGAATTGCGGCGGCTTGAACACGGCCACCTCCTTGTGCACGGCATCGAGTACATCCTGCACGCTGCCGCCGGATGCGGGATCGAACTCGACGTGCAACAGAAAATCGAACAGCGCGTATTCGATCTGGCGCAGCATCTTCATGCCGGCCTGGAAGTTCCGTGCCGCCCGCATTTTCTCGAACAAGGCCCGCGGTAACACCGCACCGCTGCGGTAATGGCGCGCAAACAGATCCAGGGCCTCGTAATGCCAGCAGAAATTCTCCATGAGCTGGCTCGGAAGTTCCACGGCATCCCACGGCACACCACGGATCCCCGAGACTTCGAGGGTTTCGACCTCGGTCAGCATATGGTGCAGGGCGTGGCCGAATTCGTGGAACAGGGTGATGACCTCTTCATGGCTCCACAATGCCGGGTTTCCACCCGCGGGTCGGGAGAAATTGCATACCACATGCGCCACCGGCCGTTGCAGGGTCCCGTCCGGGCGCCGCCAGCGGATGATGCATTCATCCATCCAGGCGCCGCCGCGCTTGTGAGGGCGCGCGTACAGATCGAGATAGAATCCGGCGATGCGTTGTCCTTGCGCGTCGAACACGTCAAAGAAGCGCACATCCTCGTGCCAACGGGGCACTTCCGGACGCACTTCGAAGCGCAGTCCGTAGAGTCTTCCCGCCACCGCGAACAGGCCCTCGAGCACCTGCGGCTCCGGGAAATAGGGCTTGAGATCCTGCTGCGAAAAAGCGTAACGCTCACGCCGCAGGCACTCGCCGGCAAAGTCAAGATCCCAGGCCTCCAGACGGTCCAGATGCAGCCTGTTGCGGGCAAATTCGGCGAGTTCCGCAATCTCTCCCTGCGCTCGCGGCCTGCTCCTTGTGGCCAATTCGCGCAGAAAATCGATGACCTCCCGGGGGGAGGTGGCCATCTTGTTGGCCAGCGACACCTCGGCATGGTTCTTGTAGCCCAGAAGCTTCGCCGCCTCGCGGCGCAGCTTCAGGATCTCGAGGATGATCGGACCGTTGTCCAATTTTCCGCTTGCCGCCCGCGTCACATAGGCGGTGTACATCCGCCGCCGTAGCGCGCGGTTTTCGGCGTATTGCATGAAGGGGATATAGGACGGCGCATCGAGCGTGAACAGCCAGCCCTTGAGCCCTTCCCTGCGCGCCCGTTCCCGCGCCGCCTCCCGTTCTCTTTGCGGCAGGCCGGCGAGTTCGGCCGTATCCCGGACATGCAGTCGCCATGCTCGGGTGGCATCCAGCACGTTCTGCTCGAATTGGGCTCCCAGCTCGGACAATCGCACCTGAATGGCCTTGAAACGATCCTTCTTCTCCCGCGGCAGGGCCGCGCCGCCGAGCCGAAAGTCGCGCAGGAGGTGGTGGACGGCCTGTCGGCGCTCCGGCGGCTGGCCCTGAAATCCGGGGGAGGCTTGCAGACGCTCGACGGCGGCAAACAGCGCCTCGTTCTGCATGCATTCGCTGCGGTAGGCCGTCACTTGCATCAGGCCGCGTTGATGCGCGGGCCGCAAGGCCTTCGAATCGCACACCGCGTTCAGGTGCCGGACCGGACCCCACACGCGCTCGAGGCGCTCTTCCATTTCCTCAAGCGGGCGCATCAAGCCGCTCCAGTCGGTCGTTGCGGCCGCCGGTAGCACTGCAAGGCGGCGGCGGTTGTCGTCGATCACCGTGCGAAGGGCCGGCTCCACATGTTCGGGCTTGATGGTCGGATAAGGCGGCAGCTCAGCCGTGGCGGCCTGCAGCAAGGGATTTTCGAGGTTGGATTCAGCCCGCATAGAGCCGGGCCAGAATCTCCCGGGCGCCGGCGTCCAGCACCTCCGTCGCCAGCCGCTCTCCGATCGCCTCTGCTTCCCCGCGGGGACCGGAAGTGCGGCGGCGGATGATGTGCGAACCGTCCACTTCCCCCACCAGACCCTCCAGATCGAGCACGTCGCCGCGCAAGACGGCATGACCGGCGATGGGAACCTGGCAACCGCCTTCAAGCCGGGCCAGGAAGGCCCGCTCGGCCGTGACGCAGGTGGCCGTATCCGTATCGTGAAGCGGGCCCACGAGGGCATGAATACGCTCGTCTCCCTCCCGAATCTCCACCCCGATCGCCCCCTGGGCCACGGCCGGAAGCATTTGCGCGGGATCGAAAAACAGATGCATGCGGGCGGCGATTCCGAGCCGCTTGACGCCGGCTGCGGCCAGGATCACGGCATCGACCTCGTGCCCCAGTTTGTTCAGTCGCGTCTGCACGTTGCCTCGAATGGCCACAAAGCGGAATCCCGAATATTCGGCCTTGAGCTGGCAGATGCGGCGCAGGGAGGAGGTGCCGATCCGGGCGTCCGCGGGCAGGGTGGAAAGATCCCCCCCGGTGATCGTGGCGACGGCATCGCGGGGATCGGCGCGCTTCAGGATGGCGCCGATACAGAGCCCCTCGGGCACCACGGCGGGGACGTCTTTCATGGAGTGGACAGCGAGATCGGCGCGACCGTCGAGCAGGGCCTCCTCGATTTCCTTGGTGAACAGGCCCTTGCCTCCGACCTTGGCCAGAGGCACGTCGAGGATTTTGTCGCCGGTCGTCTTAATACGGATGAGTTCGGTCTTGAGCCCCGGATGCAGGCGTTCGAGTTCGGCGGCCACATGCCCGGCCTGCCACAGGGCGAGGGCCGAGCCCCGCGTTGCAATCTTTACACTATCCACCTGGACCTCCCAGCCTCGGAATGCTCGGGAATCGCTTCAGGCCCGCTGCGGCCGCCGGCGGCGGGATCGGGACGTTCCGCCACGGTTCCGGCTCGAAGGCGCCTGCAAATCTCCATGCCCGAGGCCGGCGGCCGTGGCGCGGGGATGGGATGGCGGTCCGATCTCCAGCATGCCCGGAGCAACCTGCAACACGGGAATGGCGTGACCGATGAAGGCCTCGATCTCCGGCAAGCCGAAGCAGAAGCGCTCGCAGGAAAACGATACCGCCACACCCGCGGCACCGGCGCGCGCGGTGCGACCGATGCGGTGCACATAATTTTCCGCCTCTTCCGGCAGATCGTAATTGAAGACATGGGTGACGCCGTCGATGTGCAGGCCACGGCTGGCGACATCGGTGGCCACGAGAAGGTTCAGGCGCCCGGCGCAGAAATCCTCCAGGATGCGCATGCGTTTTTTCTGCCTCACATCCCCGGAGAGGATCCCGACCTTGAAACCGTAACGCGCAAGGTTGCGTGCGACCCGCTCGCCCGTGCGTTTTTCGTTGACAAAAATCAATCCCCGCTCCACATGGTGTGTTCGGAGCAGATGCACGAGCAGAGGAAACTTCTCATCCATGCCGGTGTGGTAGAGGCTTTCCTCCACGCCTTCGGCGGTGATGTCGCCTTCCTCGGCACGGATCTTCACCGCGTCGTTCATGTGTTCGTAGGCCAGCTCCAGCACACGATGCGACAGCGTGGCCGAAAACAACATGGCCTGGCGTTCGTTGTAGGGCGGCAGGCGTCGCAGCAGGAAGCGAAGATCCTTGATGAAGCCGAGATCAAACATGCGATCCGCTTCATCCACGACGAGAATCTCGCATGATTTGAGGGAGAAGCATTTTTTCTTGAAATAATCAATCAGCCTGCCGGGGGTGCCGATCAGGATGTCCACGCCGTCTTCGAAGGCGCGCTTCTGTTTCTCGTAATCCACGCCACCGTAGACGGCATGCAGTTTGAGTGACGTGTGCCGGGCCAGAAGGGTGGCATCCTTGTGGATCTGGATGACCAGTTCGCGTGTCGGGGCGATGATCAGGGCACGGGGATGATGGATCTTCCGCCCCGGCTTGGGAGCGTGCGCAAGCAGGCGCGTCAGGACCGTGATCAGAAAGGCGGCGGTCTTGCCGGTGCCCGTCCGCCCTTGTCCGGCCACATCGCGACCGGCCAAGGCCAGAGGCAACGCCGCTTTTTGCACCGCGGTCATTTCGGTAAACCCAAGATCATCGATGGCCCGCATGACGGCGGGAGGAAGACCCAATGACTCAAATTTCATCGTATCACTTTCAATTCACCCCGAAGCGTTGCAGCCACGCATCCACACAGTTGACGATCTGCGCATAGACCCGCCGGAACGTGTCCGCGTCGCCACCGATCGGATCCTCGATGGCCCCGCCGCCCCGGGGCTGGGACAGCAGGAAAATCTTGCCGATGCTTGCCGGATTGATTTCCGCCACACGTCTGCGTTGCGATGGATTCATGACCAGGATCATGCCGGCACGCTCAGTCTCGGCATGTAAAAGAGGCTGCGCCAAATGGCGGGAAATGTCCACACCGAATTCTCGCGCCACCTGCTGCGCCAGCGACGGCGGGTGACGATTCGGTATGGCCAACAGGCCGCGACTGAAGACTTCGATCTCCATGCCGGCGGTATCCAAACCTTTGCGCATGTAGGCGGCGGCAAAGGGGCTGCGGCATAGGTTCCCAGCACATATCACTAGAATCGGGGATGGTATGTTCAACGACACATTAATAGCATCAATAATTAGTCTTGATGGGGGGGCAAAAGCCAGATGGCTTGCCCACTCTCCTCGTGGATGCGTGCAAGAAGGCGGCGGTGCGCCTGCAATTCGCTTTCGGGCACCGGTGGCGGTGCCCGCCGGGTGATGCGTGCGGTCTCCGCTTTTTCGAGCCTCCGGCTTGCGGCTGCCGGCAACTGCACGAAGGCCGACGCCGGTTGCACGGTGACCTCCGTGGTGAGCGAGAACTGACGCCCGCCGGTCATGGCCAAATAGACTTCCGCCAGCAGTTCGGCGTCCAGAAGCGCTCCGTGGCGTTTGCGGTGACGGCGATCGATGCCATAGCGATCGCACAGCGCATCGAGGCTGTTGCGTTGCTGGGGATGGCGGCTGCGGGCGAATTGCAGGGAATCGATGACCGGGACGTCGGTGAGATCGGAACGCCCGGCGAGACGCAATTCATGCATCAAAAAACCAAGATCGAAGGGGGCGTTGTGGATCACCAGCGTCGCATCCCGAATAAAGGCGAGAAACGCATCCGCGATGTCGGCAAAGCGTGGGGCATCCCGGACGTCTTCGTCACGGATCCCGTGGATGCGGACCACTTCTTCCGGTATGTGTCTTTCGGGATTGAGGTAATGGTGGAAGACATCCTCATGATGGATCTTGCGGCGGCTGACCCGGACGGCACCGATTTCCACGATCCGATCGCCGTGGTGCGGGGAGAGCCCCGTTGTTTCGGTATCCAGCATGATCAGCTGCATGAAGCGAGTATATGTGATTTAAGCGCTTTGCAAAGCTTCCTCTCACTTGCCGCTGTCGAACCACCTGCCGGGCAGGCGAATCAGGCGCTCGACCAGACCCGGCTCGGGCAACCCCGCCTCCTTGGGGCTGATGCCCTCCACCTTGGCGTCGTACAGGGGGCCGTGCACATGATAGACCAGGCGAAACAGGCTCCGGGCCGGACCCAGGAAGATGTCCCGCAGCAGCGGGATCATTCGGAGCAGGGCATCCAGGTGCTGGAGAGGGCGCACCGTCACGTACAGGTCGATGTTGCCGTTCCGCAGGCTCAAACGGCCGCTTCCCGCCATATCCAGGGCCGAGGCGCGCATGGCAAGCCGCTTGATCCGCACACGTTCTCCGTGTACCTTGGCCTCCAGCTGCAGACGCTTGTACAGGATGCCCGGACCCGAAATGTCTCGCCGTTTCCGTGTCAGATACTTGGGAAGATCGGTCAGGCTCAGTGCCGCAAGCAATTTCGTCATCGTTCCTCCCTCCAGGATGCGCCCGTGATCGGCACGCAGACGAAGCCGCCCCCGCATCCCCTCCCACCAAGGGCGTCCGGGCCGGATCCTCCCCTCGCCGAACCACAACGCATGCAGGGTCCCCCCCTTGAAGAGCCTGGAGGCATCCAGTCGATGGATGATTTCGCTGAAATCACCGCTGACCCTGGCATAGCCGCGCCAGCGCAGCCCTCCCTCCACAGCGGGTGAGAGCACGGCGGTGAGCCCGAGATTCTGGCCCAGCATCTGCGCTCGCAGCTTGCGGATGTCCACCACCCCGTTGCCCGGCAAGCGGAAAAAGGCGCGGACGTGTGTGACGGACAACCCGGCTGCCTGCAATTTTTTGGCCTCGAGATCGCCGACCCCCTGACGGGCCGAGGCAAAACGGACTTGCACAGCCTGCATGGAAACCGCATCCCACTGGATGCGCCGGAAGAAGCCGCGCAGGATCCATGTCTTACCCGTGGCGGCGGCCTTCGCGGCCAGGGGAGCCGCCGCATGCGGTATGAAATTCGGCAAGGCCGTCCGGTCCATGAAGTCCGAACGGATCTCGATCACGATCGGCGCATGATCAAAGGGTGCACTCACATGGATATCGCCGACAAAGGCGGGAGCCCGGATACGGTTCAGGGCGATGCTCAGCTCCCCGGCCTGCAAGCGGCCGCGACCCTGAATCAATGGTGCCGCCCCGCGTGTCGCAAGCTGGGTGATGCGGATGCCATCGGCCGTCCGGTTCCCGACCGCGCTCAACACGTACGGCGCACCGAGCGCTTTGTTCGTTCCCAGCAGATGGAGCCAGGATGCGTGGCCCAGATCCAGGCGCAGATGCCAGCCGCGATCGAGAACAAGGCTCACCTTCACCCTGCCCGCCGGGGCGTCGAGTGGCAGGTGCAGGCGGGATGCCCAGCGCTGGAAATCCCCTTCCCCCTCGAAGGCAAACCCCTCAATCCGAAATGGCCCCGCACCTTGCCGCTTAAGCTCCAGATTCAGGATGCCCGCCATCAGTTCATGCGTAAACCGCATGCCCTCGAGCCGGATTCCGCCACGAGCGCGCCAACGCAACGAGCCGGCATGCAGACGAAAGCGCTGATCCTTCCATGCAAGCCGCCATACCGGATCGGGAGTCAGTCGCGCCTCCCCCCGGGCGGGAGAATCGGCGTGCAGCGGCCAGGCAAAATGAAAGTTTGCCGCCGCGGGGGCCTCTTGCCATTTCAGTTCCGGCCTGAGATTCATCTCCCTGCGCCAGCGAAGCAAGTTGGCGAGATCGAGCTTGCCGCCTCCTCGGATGTTGAACACGATCCGACGCCAATCGGCCACCGTCACGCGGCCATGAACCTCGCCGGCGGAGTGCGGCAGCAAGACGCGGCGCACATCCAGGATGCAGCCGCGATCGCTGACCCGGACCGCGGAATCCATATGCCGCAACGGGGGTTCGCCGCCGGTGAGCGGCACATCGGCATCGTGCAATTGCGTGGCGATACGGAAGCGCGCGGACTGCCAGGCATCGTACGCCGGTGGGATGAGGGGCGAAGGCTGAGCCACGTCCACCGTGCCCTGGATACGCTCCACCCTGCCGTGATGCGCGCCTTGCACCCAGCTTTGCCATTGCGCATCACCGAACGGCCTGGCCCAGGACGCCAGGAGGGGCAGCGCGATGCGGCCGGATACAAGATGCAATTTCAGCCTCCCCCGCTCCCATACACCCCCGGCCTTCAGGTTGTTCGTGCCGTGACTCCAGGCCAGTTGTTGCCACTCGATGCGCCGGATTCCCCACGCCCTGACCTTGGAATAGAGCGTCCCTTCGACGCTGACGATGTCGAACGGGAACAGGATGCGCCCGTCCATGGCGGCCAGCCGCGCGCCCCTGGCGGCGACCATCGTGGCCTGAAATCGCCACCTCTTTGCATCCTTGCTCTTGCGTAACGTGATTTCTCCGACGACCTGCCCGCTGAGAAGCCGTCGCCAGGGAGAGGGAAGCCAGGCAAGATTGTGGAAGCGCATCCGGGCCGAGAGCGGCACGTAGGCCGCATTCCACCGCAAATCCAGGTTCGCGCCGGGGAAGCGCGCCTCCAATTTGTGATCCTTTGCATCCAGATCCAGAAACAGATGCGACAGGTGAAGGACATGGTCGGTGTAACGGGCATTCAAGGTCACATCTTCCAATCGGATCCTGGGCGCCGGCGGCAGCCAGCCGGCGAGTGTGGGACGAGCGGGGATATGCAGATCGATCACGCCATGACGTACACTGATGCTCAAGGCCTGCAGGCGGGCGGCGAGCAACTGCAGCAAGGAAATGCGGACGGCAAGATCGGTGTGTGCGGCACGGATACGGCCTGCCCGATCCGCAAAGGACACGTTCTTCGCCAGCACCCAGGTGTAGCCGGCCCAGCGCCACGAAAGGCGGCCCAGATGCAGCGTCTTCAAGTGCAGTTGGGCTTTGATCGCGGTCTCAAGCTGCGGCTTGATCGCCGCAAGATCCGGCGCCCGCCAGTAAAGCCATGCGCCGGCAAGAATCGTGGCCAGCAGGAGCAGCAGGGCGATGCGCTTGAAAATCGTGGAGATCATTTTCGACCGCCGGCCCTGCCGCCGCGGCTCAACCTTTGCCCTTGTCCTGTTTCCTGAGCGCCTCGACCCTTCGTTTCAAGGCTTGGATAAAACCGTCAATTCCGTTTTTGCTCACGGATTGCTTGAAATCGGTGCGGTAGGTGCTGACCAGGCTCATGCCCTCGACCTTGATGTCGTAGACCCGCCAGCCCTTTTTCTTGTGAATCAAGCTGTAACGGACTGGGGTCGTTTTCTCGGCATCCACGACCTCGGTGTTGACGAAAGCGCGCCGGCCCTTGATGCGGACCTTGCCGTATCGGACGGTCTGGTTGTGGTATTCGGACAGTCGGTTGCCGTAGGAACGCTCCAGAAGCTCGCGGAAGGTGCGCACGAACTCCTCGCGTTGGGCCGGTGTCATGTTCTTCCATGGCCGTCCCAGGGAGCGCTTGGCCATCTCCCGGAAATCAAAATAGCCCTCCACGGCACGGCGGATGGCCTCGCGTTCCGCAAGTGTGATGTGATTCGGATCCTTGCGCGCCTTCAAAACATGAATGACGCCGTTGACGGCCTTTTCCACCACTGCCTTGGGATCATCATCGCCGGCGCTCCAGGCGTGCATTGGCAACAACAAGGCCAGCATGCCGGCAAGCAGCACCTTTCTGGACATGGTTCTCCTCCTTGCTCTGGGATCAGAGATCAAAATACTACCCCCGTATTCCACCAAAGGGCGGCCAGGAAGTCGCCCTGCGAGCGTAAAAATTTCACCTGTCATTTTTTCTGCCCGCTGAACACATACTTGGCCACCAAGTCCTCCAGATTGATCGCCGATTCGGTCTCTTCGATGGTATCGTGATCGCCGAGAAAGGTATCGTCGGCGCCCTGGGATATGCGCACGTAACGATCGCCGATGATGCCTTTGGTGCGAATGGAAGCGATGGCGTCCGTCGTGATCTTCACGCCGTCATGGATGCGCAGCGTAAGCCTTGCCTGATCGTCTTTGTCCAGCACCACGGATTCCACCCGTCCGATCACCACACCCGACATCATGACATCGGCGCCGGCGCGGATGCCGCCCACATCGTCAAAATCGGCGACGAGTTCGTAGCCCGAACTGCCCAGGCCACCGATTTCACCGAGTTTCAGGGCCATGTAGAACATGCCGGCGATGCCGAGGAAGACAAACAGCCCGACGATGATTTCAATGCGCTTGTACTCGTTCATGACGGCATCTCCAATACGCTTGCTGCTACAAAAAGAAGGATGTAAGGATGTAGTCGAGAACCAAGATCCCGACGGAAGAGAGCACGACGGCCTGTGTCGTGGCGCGTCCCACGCCTTCGGTCGTCGGCGTGGCGCGATAGCCGGTGTAGGTGCAGATCACCCCCACCAGAAACCCGAAGCCGACGGCCTTGACCCAGCCGGTGTTGATGTCGTGCGTGGTCACCTTGGCCTGCATCTCGGCAATGAAGGCGCCTGGATTCACGCCCAGAAGGTCCACACCCACCACATAGCCGGCGCCGATACCGATGAGATCAAAGATGGCGATCAACAGGGGCAGGACCAGGGTGGCGGCGATGATGCGCGGCATGATGATGCGGGCGCGAGGATTGACGGCCATCATCTCCAGGGCGTCCACCTGTTCGGTGACGCGCATGATGCCTATCTCGGCCGTGATGGCCGAACCGGCGCGGGCCGTCAGCATCATGGCGCCGAGCACGGGCCCGAGTTCGCGGATGATCGCCAGGGCGATGCCGGCGCCGAGCATGGATTCGGAACCGAACTTGGCCAGGGTGTAATAGCCTTGGAGGGCCAGCACCATGCCGGTGAAGGCACCGGTCAGGGCGATGATGATCAGGGACCCCACGCCGACGCTGTACATCTGCATGACGATGTGCCGGCCCTGCCATGGCGGTGCCGCAATCAGGCTCAAGGAGGCCCCGCTCAGAATCGTGGAATCCCCAAGCTTTTCGAGCATGCGCAGAAAGGCGCGGCCCAGCCTGCCGCAGAGAAGCACCGGAGTCATCATTGCAACCTGACCGTTCCCGGCTTGTGGAGCAAGTCGTCCACGTAGGAAGTGGTGCTGCGTGAAAACGGAATCGGCCCGTCGGGCCGGCCTTCGATGAACTGCCGCACGCGCGCATCCTCGCTCTTTCGGATCTCCTCCGCCGTGCCTTCGGCGATGAGCCGGCCCTGCCACAACAACACCACGTGGTCGGCGATGGAAAGCCCCGCCTGCACGTCGTGCGTCACCACCACCGCGGTGTGATGGGATTTCTGGCTCAAGGCCTTGATCAGGGTGGTGATGACACCGGCGGAAATGGGATCCAGTCCGGAGGTGGGTTCATCGTAGAAGACGATGGCCGGATCCATGGCGATGGCGCGCGCCAAGGCCACGCGCTTGGCCATGCCGCCGGACAATTCGGACGGCATCAGCAGGTCCAGCCCGCGCAGGCCGACTTGTTCAAGCTTCATGGTCACGATGGTGCGGATGAGGTCCTCATCCAGATCCGTGTGTTCGTGCAGGGTGAAGGCGACGTTATCGTAGACATTCAGCGAATTGAGCAGGGCCGAATACTGAAAGACCATGCCCATGGATTCCCGTACTTCATAGAGGCGGCGCCTTGGCATGTGCACCAAATCCTCGCCCTGAAACCGGATCTCGCCGGCGGTGGGCTTTTCCAGGCCGGAAATCAATCGCAGCAGGGTGGTCTTTCCCGATCCGGAGCCGCCCATGATGACGGTGGTCTGTTGCTCCCGCACATGCAGATCCACCCGATCAAGCGCAAGGGTGGAACCGTATTTTTTGCTAACCGCCTTGCAACGTATCAAATCTTCGATCCTTCTCTGCCCGTCTTCCCCTGCGGCCCCGGCATGACCGCTATCGGCCTTGCCCTGCGCGCAAGTGGATGTGTTCCGTTCCCGCCAAGTCCGCAGATGGCATGGGGCATTCGCCTGCCTGTGTGTGGCACGCAGACAGGGGAGACAGGGGCATGATGGCGAAGCGGGACGGCTGTCTGAACGCAGGTGCATCGCCTTCGGCTTGTTTCAAGGTCCACCGAGCGTTCCGCAAAGTCCGCCCGGCCCCGAGCGGGACCAACCGCAACCCCGAGCGAGGGGAGAAAAATTCATGCAACGTATCGATGCTCCTTGCCGTTTCATCCATCGGTGTTCCGCCTGCGTGCAATATGCGGGACTGCCTGCTTCGCGCTCCGGCCACCCCGGGATGGCGGCGAGCGGCCTCTCCCGGAAGGCTCAAGGCGCTTGAATGAGAGCGCCGAAGAATACTACGCCCGCAGGCGAGAAGCCATATCGACCGCCGCAGGGATGATCTTCATCCGCGCCCATGCGGGGATGTGAAATCGATGCACGGACCTTTCGGCACGATCCGGGTGGGATTGATGCTTGCGTGGGAGACGAAATAATGCTGTTTGATGTGCCAGAAGTTCACGGTTTCGGCAACACCCGGCTGTTGGTAGAGATCGCGCAGATAGCCCCACAGGTTGGGCATGTCGAGGATGCGGTCGCGGTTGCATTTGAAATGCGTGCAATAGACGGTGTCGAAGCGGATCAGGGTCGTAAACAGCCGCCAGTCGGCCTCGGTGATGCGCTCACCGACGAGATAGCGCTTCTCGTCCAAACGCTCCTCGAGAGTGTCCAGGGCCGCGAACAGCCGATCGAAGGCCGCGTCATAGGCGCTCTGGGCGGTGGCGAAACCGCACTTGTAGACGCCGTCATTGACATTTTCGTAAACAAAATCGTTGATGGCATCGATCTCGCTCCGTAAATCGTGCGGGTAGAAATCCATCCGGTTGCCGGTCAGATGATCAAAGGCGGAATTGAACATACGGATGATTTCCGCCGATTCGTTGCACACGATGGTTTCATGCTTCTTGTCCCAGAGCACGGGCACGTTCACTCGGCCCGAGTAGTCCGGCACGGCCTTGGAATAGAGCTGATGCAGATAGCGGAAACCGTACAGCGGCTCGGGATCGGGACGAAATTCCCAGCCGTGCTCCAGCATGTGCGGATGCACGACGGTGCCCGGGATCAGGCGCTCCAGACCCTTCAGCTTGCGGAAGATCAGCGTGCGATGCGCCCACGGGCAGGCCAGGGAGACATAAAGATGATAGCGGTCTTCCTCGGCCGGGAACCGGGGATCCCCGATGCGGCCGTGAAAGGCCGTCGCCGTGCGGTGAAAGGCCCCATCCTTCGAGGCCCAGGTGCCGTCATCGGCTTGCCAGCGTCCGTTCACCAACCGTCCCATTTCTCCCCCCCCGTATTGATTCGGGCTAGCGCCGGATGCGCACGCCTTCGATGGACAGGTAGAGTTCCACCTTCCTGGCCACGGGACCGAGCATCTTTCCGCGCGCGAAGTGGAAATCGGGCAGGTACAATTCGGCGCGGCCCTCGAAACCGCGTCGCCAGCCTCCCCACGGATCGGGACCGACTCCGATCTGGCGCAGGTGGATGACGACGGGCTCATCGACGCCGTGCAGGTGCAGAATACCCTTGAGCAGGGCCTTGCCACTCCCCTGCTCCACGTAGGATGTGCTCTCGAAGGTGGCCGTGGGGTAATGCGCCACATCGAAGAATTCATCGCTGCGAAGGTGCTTGTCGCGTTCGGCGTGATTGGTGTCGATGCTGGCAAGATCGATCACGACGTGGGCGCGGCTCCTCTCCGGATGCGCCGTGTCGAAGGTGAAACGGCCGCTGAATTTCCTGAAGCTTCCGAGCAGCCAGCTGTAGCCGAGATGGCTGATCTTGAACTGGATGAATGCATGCTGCCCCTTGGTGTCGATCACATACTCCTCGGCGCCGGCCTGCCCGATCGACAGCGACAGAAGCAGAAGGACCCAAAGCGGCCAGGATCTCCGACACATCACTTCCTCCCCGCCCCGGCGGTCACACCGGCGCCATCGGATTCGTTCTCCGGAATCTAGCAGTCTGTCGGACTTATGAGAAATCTACTGCGCGGCAGGGATAGCGGCCCAAAATGCACGGCTTCCTCGTTCCATAGTCCCCACTATGCGCCTCGAAATCCGTGCATTTTGGCCTCACTTCCCCACCTGCTCGCTACGATCCCCCTAAGTCCGACAGACTGCTAGCCCATGAGGCCCGGCGGAGAAAACGGGAAAATCATCTTCATCCTTCTTTCACCTTCATGCAATATGCGGGCTTGCGCGGCGGCGCAGGACGCCGCCTGAAAGGGAGCTCCCATGACCGTACGCACGCGCTTTGCGCCCTCGCCCACGGGCATGCTGCATATCGGCGGCGCCCGCACGGCGTTGTTTTCGTGGCTGCATGCCCGCCACCACGGCGGTGAATTCCTGCTGCGGATCGAGGACACGGACCGCAAGCGCTCGACCCCGGAGGCCACGCAGGTGATCCTGGACGGCCTGACCTGGCTGGGACTTCTGTGGGACGGCGAGGTCGTTTTTCAGAGCCGGAACCGCGACCACCACGTTCAGGCCGTGCAGCGCCTGCTGGCCGCGGGCAAGGCCTATCGCTGTTATTGCAGCAAAGAGGAACTGGATGCCATGCGCGCCGAGCAGAGGGCGGCGGGGAAAAAGCCGATGTACGACGGCCGCTGCCGGGAGCGCAAGGAGCAGCCGCGGGATCGGCCGCACGTGGTACGCTTTCGCTCCCCCGATGCCGGCAAGACCGTGGTGGAGGATCTGGTGCTCGGCAGGGTGGAGTTCGACAACCGCGAACTCGACGACCTGATCCTGATGCGCTCGGACGGCAGCCCCACCTACAACCTGGCGGTCGTCGTGGACGACGCCGGCATGGGCATCACGCACGTCATCCGCGGCTCCGACCATTTGAACAACACGCCGCGCCAGATCCAACTCTATGAAGCCCTGGATTATCCACGGCCCGAATTCGCGCACATTCCTCTGATCCACGGTCCCGACGGCACCAAGATGTCCAAGCGCCACGGGGCGGTGGCCATCACTGAATACCGGCAGGCCGGCTATCTCGCGGACGCCATGGTGAATTACCTGGCGCGACTCGGCTGGTCGCACGGGGACGAGGAGGTGTTTTCACGATCGCAACTGATCGAGCTGTTCGATATCCGGGATGTGGGCAAAACCCCGGCGCGCTTCGATCAGGCGAAACTGGACTGGCTGAATGCCCACTACCTGCGCGCCGCAAAGTGCGAGGATCTGTGCCCCGAGGTGAGCGAGCGCCTCGCCGCCCAAGGGATTCGCTCCGCCTCCAAACCCGATCTGGCGCACGTGATCGCCCTGCTTCAGGAGCGCTCCAGGAACCTGAACGAATTGGCCGCCGGGGCGCGCATGTTCTACGAACCCCCGCGGTCCTACGACGAAAAAGCGGTGAAAAGGCATCTCCGGGACTCTACCTGGCCGCTGCTGCAGGAATTCGTCACGCGCGCCGCCACCCTGCGCGACTGGGATGCCGTCATGATCCATGCCCTGCTCCAAGAAATCTGCGAGGCGCACGGGGTCAAGTTGGGGCGCCTCGCCCAGCCCATCCGCATTCTCGTCTCCGGCGGCCCGGTTTCCCCGCCCATCGACGCCACCCTCGCCCTGCTCGGGCGCGAGGAATCCCTGCGCCGCATCCGCCGCGGCATCGAGCGCCTGCACGGTTAGCCCCAGCAACCCCCCGCGGCCGGCCTGGATCGGCATCGACGTGTCCGTCCGCAAGGGCGTCCGCCTGCCCCTGTGCCTCGTCGTGGAGGAAGGCGGGGTGCTGTGCCCCCTCGATTACGGCATGGAACATGTGCCCGAAGGCCCAGGCCATGCGGCGATGCTCGATGCCAATGCGGCCCGCGCCTATGCCCACGGGGCGGTGACCGCGATCCGGAGGATCGCCCGGGAGCGGCGATTGGACGTGCGGGCCGTGGCCGTCGATGCCCCGTCGGATTATCGCCGGCCGGAACTTGCCCTGCGCCGGTCCGAGCAGGCCTTGGCGTTGCGAGGCATTCGCTTCTACAAGACGCCGAGCGAAGGTGAGTTCAACTGCATGCTGCACGCATGCCGCCTTCGCCTGCGCCGGGGCGGAACGTTGCGCGAATGCCCGCAGGCCTTTCGCTTGTGGATGCGCGCCGGATTCGAGTTGCACCGCAGCCTGCGGAGAGCCGGCTACCGCTGCATTGAGATTTATCCCCAGGCCGCAGTGCACGTTCTGGGCGCGGCCGAGGTGCACAAGAGCAAGCGCGCGGGCTTTGAAACCCAGCTCGCCGCCGTGGCGGAAAAAACGGGATGGCGGTCGCCCGAACTGGAGGCGCGATTGCGCCGCTCGGTTCCGGGCGCAAGGCATGATCGTCTGGATGCCTTCATCGCCGCCTGGATCGCCTGGCTGCACACGCAGGGGCGGGCGGTGGCTCTGGGCGAGCCGCCGGAGGATGCCATCTGGATCCCGGGGGATGCCCAAACGGCGCCGGATGAATGTTCTTGATTTGGTGCCGGAGACTGGACTCGAACCAGCACGGGTTTCCCCACCACCCCCTCAAGATGGCGTGTCTACCAATTCCACCACTCCGGCATTAGTCCGCGCGCGGCAGCGCTTCCCCCTTGCTCTTGCCACCCTTCAACTTGGCGGGATTGAAGCCGTGGCCGCTGGCTCCGGGAAGGGATGGGACCGGAGCCGGGACCGGCTTGGTTGCAGCCTTCTCCACCACCGAGGTCACCTTCTGCTGGGAAAAGAAGGCCAGTGTCAGGCTGGTCAGCATGAACACGGCCGCCAGCACACCGGTCAACTTGCCCAGAAACGAGCCCGAACCGCGGCTTCCAAAAAGGGTCTGGGCGCCGCCACCACCGAAGGATACACCCATGTCCGCACCCTGTCCGCGCTGAATCAATACCACGCCGATCAGGACGAAGGCCACCAACACGTGCAAACTGACAATCAGTACCGTCATCTTTCTATTCCCCCGCCACGGCCCGCGCCGCGGCCTGGATGATGCGGGTGAACGAATCCGCATTCAGACTGGCACCCCCGACCAGCACACCCTCCACACCGGGGCAGGACATCAGGTCTTCGGTGTTTTCCGGTTTCACGCTGCCGCCATAGAGCACGCGGCAATCGTGCCCCAGGCGATCCAATTCCTCGTGGATGAAGGCGTGCGTTTCCGCCGCCTGCGCGGTCGTGGCCGTGCGCCCGGTGCCGATGGCCCACACCGGCTCGTAGGCGACGGTGAGCGGTGCATCCTCCGGCGCTTCCTTGAGGACGGCCAACTGCGAGACAAGCACCTTGTTGGTCTTGCCCTTCTCGCGCTCCTCCAGTTTTTCCCCGATGCACAGAATCGGTTCCAGGCCCGCCTGCCATGCCGCCGCCAACTTCTTGGCGATCAGGGCATTCGTTTCGCCGATAATATGACGGCGCTCGGAATGGCCGATGATGACATAATGGCATCCGGCGTCCCGCAACATCATGGGGCTGATGCAGCCCGTGAAGGCCCCCTTGGGCTCGAAGTACACATCCTGCGCGCCCAGGCGGATGTTCTTTTGCCCCAAGGGTTCGGACAGGGGATGCAAGAGCGTGAACGGCGGCATCAATGCCACCTCGATATGTTCGGGGGCCGGATTTTCACCCAGCTCTTCCACGAAGAGCCGCGCCTCGTCCAGCATGCCGTTCATCTTCCAGTTGCCCGCGACCAGATGCCGCTTGTGATGGGTGATGATTCGGGCTTGGTCCACGGACAATGCCTCCAGAAAATGCTAGGAATCGGTCAATGGCAGCAGATTGTAGGAAGCCGGGCCGACAACGCAAGGGAAAATCGCGATTTGTGCATGTATTCCGGCGGCGGGCATTCTTGTACGGTTCACCCATGGGGAAGCACCGGCGCGATGCCACTGCGACGAAGGAAACGGAAGGATGATGTCTGTTCGATCTCGCACCAAGGGCGGAAACGAAGCAAAAACACCCTCTTTCCGAACTCTTTTCACCGAGGCGCATCGGCCTTTTTTCGCCGCCGGCATCCTCTTCGCCATCGCCTCCATCGCGTTGTGGCTGCTGCACCTGACGTCCGTCCTGCCCTATGCCGCCCCCTATCCGCAGGCGCGATTGCACATGGCCCAGATGCTCTATTTCTTTCTGCCGTTTTTCATCTTCGGCTTTCTGCTCTCCGTCTTTCCGCGCCTCTTGAGCGTGCCGCCGCCTTCTTGCGGCCGCATCCTCGTCCTCTTCTGCGGCCTGTTGGCCGCCGCCCTCCTGTTCACCGTCGGCCTCTACGGCCAGGGGGGCTTGCTGCAAGCTGCGGCCCTGCTGGCCGCCATCACGAATCTTTCGCTGTCGCTGGAAATTCTGGCCATGCTGCACCGCACCGGATCGAGGCAGAGGCAGGTCCCCGGCTTCATCTGCGCCGGTGTTGCCTTCTCCGGTCCCGGGGCGCTGGCGCTGATGCTGTACCTGAGCGGCGGGGATGAGGCCTGGGGCTTGGCCGCCGAGGACATCGGCATCTACGGCTTCCTGCTGCCCACGATCTACGCCGTCGCCTATCGAATGGTGCCCGTCTTCACGGCGGCCAGCGGCCGCGAGGTCGTCCGGGCCCGTTACGGCCTGCACTTCATGCTGTTCTTTTCGCTCTCGCGGATGGCCTTGGGCCTCCTTGACCTTCATGCCGCCTACGGGCTCCCCGAACTTGGCCTCTTCCTGACCGGCGGCCACCAATGCTGGCAGTGGCGCATCTGGCGCCCCAAGCCCCATGCCGTGCAATCCGTCCTGCACTGGGCCATGGCCTGGTTTCCGCTTTCCTTCTTGCTCGCAAGCGCCTTCCATCTGGCCGAAGCGGTGCTGGGCGAGGAATGGCTGCGGCTCGAACAGGCGGCGCTGCACGCGCTTTTGATCGGCGGCTTCGGCACCCTGATCCTGGGCATGGCCACCCGCCTTCTGCCCGGCCGTGCCGGCCGCACCTTGCTGGCCGATCCCTGGCTTGGCCGGCTGTTCTTCGCCTTCCAGTTCGTACCTCTCTTGCGCGTCGGATGCGGCATCTTGAGCGAGCTGTGGCCGCCGTGCATGAAAGGAATCGAGTTCTCCGGTCTCCTCTGGATTGCGGTCTTCCTGCTGTGGGCCTTGCGCTACGTTCCCCTTTCTTTCAAAGTCAAGCGCTAGGAGCCTGTCGGACTTGGGGGGATCGTAGCGAGCAGGTGGGGAAGCGAGGCCAAAATGCACGGATTCCGAGGCACATGGTGTGTACTATGGAACGAGAAAGCCGTGCATTTTGGGCCGCTATCCCCACCGCGCAGTAGTTTCTCATAAGTCTGACAGGCTCCTGGGAGGTTGAATTGGCGCTGTCGCTGAAAAAGCTTTTCACCATCGAACTGGATCTGGTGGTCGGCATCATCGCCGCTGCCGCGGCATTGATCATGCATCGACTCCATATGGTGAACAACGACGCCATGATTTCACTCACGGTCATTCTGATCGCCATTTTGTTTATCCGTGATCTGCGACGGGATCAAACGCATGAAAAAATGCAAAAAAGTATCGAGTTAAGTCATGATGCCCTTCAGCGCATTCAGTCCAGTCTGCCGTCTCCCGATATAATTCTAATTGGCCCACCCAAGCTGCGTGAAGCCAGCAAACGATTTTGCAGCCGAGCGCATGGCGAAATGGTGTGGTTTCACGTTTGCCTTTCCATGTTTAAACCCCAGTCCTTGTTCGATACGTTGTTGCGCCCCGCCATTGAAAATCCACATGTCACTTCCATTCAATTCGTGCTGGATGAAAGTGAGAAAGATCTTTGGCAAGCCGAGGTGTTGCCCAAGGTCAAGTCATGTGCCGGCGCGGACAAAGTACACGTGCATTGGACAACAATCCGAGAAACCATTTCACTGATCACCGCGGAAGCGCAATCCAATGGCGGCGTTGAGTGCCTGCTTAGCTTTTGGGGCGAGCCCTTTATGGCCCGAACCCAATCGCGCGAGGTGCCGCGGTATGTCTTCCATGTTCAATCTCATTCCGAACTCATCACCCGATTGGTGGAGATTGAGCGCAACTATCGATTCGCAAAATAGATTGAAAGCGATACGACGCTATCCCTATCTGATCGTCGGCGGCGGCATCGCGGCGGCGGCGGCGGTGCGCGGCATCCGCGAGGTGGATGTGGAAGGTGAAATCGGGATTCTTTGCCGTGAACCGCATCCGCCCTACAAGCGCCCCTTCCTGTCCAAGGCGCTGTGGAAGGGCGTTCCCCTGGAAAAGGTGTGGATCAAGCTCGACAGCCCCGGCTTGGATGTGCGCCTGGCCACGACGGCCGCAAGCATCGACCGCGCCGAAAAAATCGTCGTCGACGAGCACGGTCGCGGCTACGGCTACGAAAGATTGCTCCTGGCCACCGGCGGTGAAAGCCGCCGCCTTCCCTGGGCGGTCGAAGGCCTGATCCATTTTCGCGATCTGGACGATTACCGCAGACTGCGGGCCGCATGCGAGCGTGGCCGGCACTTCGCCGTCATCGGCGGCGGCTTCATCGGTTCGGAGATGGCCGCCGCACTGGCCATGAACGACAGGAAGGTGACGATGCTCTTTCCGGAGGCGGCCATCGGCGCGCGCATCTTCCCTCCGGGACTCGCCGCCTTCCTGAACGAGGTGTTCCGCGCCCGCGGCGTGGAGGTGCTGGCGGGCGAAACGGTCGCCGCCATCGCAGGAGACGGAGCGGCCATCGAGATTCAAACGCAATCCGGTCGGGTGCTAACGGTGGACGGGGCCGTCGCCGGCATCGGCATTCGCTGCAACACCGAATTGGCCGCGGCGGCGGGGTTGGATGTGGAGGACGGCATCGTCGTGGATGAATTCCTGCGCACCACCGATCCGGACATTTTCGCCGCCGGCGATGTCGCCAACTTTTTCAATCCGGCCCTCGGACGACGGCTGCGGGTCGAGCACGAGGACAATGCCCAGGTGATGGGGGAGACCGCCGGCCGCAACATGGCCGGGGAATCCGTCCCCTACCACCACCTGCCTTTTTTCTATTCCGATCTGTTCGACCTGGGCTACGAGGCCGTCGGTCTGCTGGATGCGGGGATGGAAACGGTCGAGGACTGGCGGGAGGAATACCGCCGCGGCACCGTCTATTACCTCGCAGACGGGCGCGTGCGCGGGGTGCTGTTGTGGAACAACTGGGGGCACATGGAGGCCGCCCGCGCCCTGATCGCCCGCCCCAAGCCGCCGCCGGATCTGCACGGCGCCATCCCGAGCGCATGATGAGCCGGGGACTCCATGGCCCGCACATTCCGCAAACGCACCGCCGCCGGCCTACAATCCGGCAGGGATTTCGTGATTCCGGACAGGAAACAATAGGCCAGCGATGCATCGAACTTCGAGCTGATGACATGGCTGGTCATCAAGAGTGTGTGATGCCTGTCGCCGCACGCAATCATTCCTTGCCGCCGCAAAGATGTATGGCTATACATATGGCAAACAATAAGGCGATCGCGTATCCTTCCCTATGACAAAAGCAAAATTTGAATGGGATGAAAAGAAAAACCGGGAAAACCAGAAAAAGCACGGTGTTGCGTTTGAACTGGCGCAATATGCTTTCGCCGACCCAAAAAGGGTGATCGCCGAGGATGAGAAGCACAGCCGCGAGGAGAAACGCTATTACTGTTTCGGCAGGGTTGGAGGCGGAATACTGACCGTCCGCTTTACGTACCGGAATAACGTGATTCGCATCTTCGGCGCCGGGTACTGGCGGCAAGGAAGGAGGATTTATGAACAGCAAAATAAAATACACCGATGAACCGCTTGGCAACGTTCGCGTCATCAACGATTTTCTCCCCCCGCCCGAGGAACTGGCTTTTCGTGAGGAGAAGGTCAAGGTCACCATGACACTGAGCAAGTCCAGCGTGGAGTTCTTCAAGAAAGAGGCGAAGAAACGCCACGTATCCTATCAGGCCATGATACGGAGATTGCTGGATGCCTATGTGTCGCGGCACAGTCCTAGCTGAAGGCGCAGCGAGCGGCATTCTGAATTCGAAATCATGATGCCTGCGGAAACCAAGCATCGGGTCGAGGTTTGCTTGCATGCATTCAGGAGCGGACTGCTGCGCGAGCCAGCGCGGCACGTGCTTTTGATCGGAGGCTTCAGCACCCTGATCCTGGGCAAGGCCGCCCGCGCCCTGATCGCCCGCCCCGAAGCGCCGCCGGATCTGCACGGCGCCATCCCGAGTACTTAGAGATGGAAGGCTGCTCTCGGCCCGGATAGCCCAAGCCGCGCCGCTTGAGCCCGCGGTCAAAACGGCGCATCGTTTCATGGGGGGGTAGACCGTCGCATGTCACGCATCTTTGACAACATCGAGCTGCAACTGCTGCCGGCGCTTAAGAATACGCTGGTGCGCTCGCACCGCGCCGATTTCTGCGTCGGCTACTCGAATTTCTGAGGAAGCGGCATTTGATCCAAGGACAGCTATTTACAAGCTATTTTCTCAACGAAGGCATCCGGCAGACGCAGGCCTGGCGGACACTCGCCGACGATGATCCGGTCTTTGATCGATTGCATAGCATTTATAAAGCATTCCAGCAGCCGAATGCAGACGAGGCTAGTACCGAGGACGATCTGATTCGACCGGTGATCGAGTCATTGGGATATACCTTCACACGGCAGAAAACGCCGGATAGAAAAGGTCGCCGAGATATACCTGATTTCCTGCTGTTCACCGATGAGCAAACAAAGCGCACTGCGTTGGCCGGCTCGAAAGCCTGCCTGTATCACCATGGCTGCACCATCTTAGAAGCCAAGCGCTGGGGTAGGCCGCTGGATCGCGGCGATGCCACCGACCCCTTGGACACCCCCCCTCTGTCAGGATAGATGTCGCGTTCTCTGATTTGACACTCTAGTTTGAGG
>CAZHOU010000003.1:0-26800 GCA_964534165.1 uncultured Zetaproteobacteria bacterium | reverse complement strand
CGCGCGGAGCGCCGGGCGCTTCGCGGCAGACCCACGGGGGGCGGGGGGGGGTGGGATCGCGGAGCAGAGCCCCACGGCGGCGGTGAGGGAAGAACCTCGGGCGGTCGCCATCCGGTGACGCCTTGGGGTGTGCCCACCAAGGGTCACAAGACGCGCAAGAAAAACAAGGCGTCGAACCGCGACATCATCCGGCGCCGCAAGCAGAGGTAAGCATGGCACGTTCATTGAGGAAGGGGCCCTATGTCGAGCCCGCGTTGCAAAAGAAGGTGGATGCCGCCCGCGCCGGCAAGAAGGGGGTGATCAAGACCTGGTCCCGGCGTTCGACGATCACCCCGGATTTCGTCGGTCTAAATTTCGCCGTACACAACGGCAACAAGTTTATTCCGGTGTTTGTGTCCGAAAACATGGTGGGGCACAAGCTGGGTGAATTTGCGCCGACACGCACCTACCGCGGCCACGGCGCGGACAAGAAAGCAAAGAGGTGATGCAAGATGGCTGATGAAGTTCGAGCGCTGCTCAGGGACAGCCCGATCAGTCCGCAGAAGGCACGGCTGACCGGAACCCTGTTCCGTGGCCTGCCGGTTCAGAAGGCGCTGGCGGTGTTGTCGCTGGCGCCGCAGAAGAGCGCGCGGTTGTGGGAAAAGGTGCTCAAGTCGGCCATCGCCAACGCCGAGCAGAATCACGGCCTGGATGTGGATGCGCTCGAGGTGTCGACCGTGCGCGTCGATGCCGGCGAGGTCCTGAAACGCTGGCGGCCCAAAGGCATGGGACGGATCCGTCGGCGCTATCGCCGCCGCAGCCATCTGTTGGTCGGCGTGCGCGAGCAGGTCTGAAGAGAACAGGAGTTATCGTATGGGACAGAAGGTCAATCCGATCGGGTTTCGCGTCGGCATCAGCCGTGGCTGGGAATCGCAGTGGTACGCGGAAAAGAATTTCGGGTCGCAGTTGCTTGAGGACATCCGCCTGCGAGCATTTGTCAAGAAGCGGCTCAAGCACGCCAATGTATCCCGGATCGTGATTGAGCGGCCGGCGGGCAAGCTGAAACTGACCGTGCATACGGCCCGACCCGGGGTTGTGATCGGCAAGAAGGGAGCGGATATCGAAGCCTTGCGCCAGGAACTGGGGCGCATGACCGGCCAGGATGCGCAGGTGTACATCATGGAGGTGCGCCAGGCCGAAGCCGAGGCGCAGCTGGTGGCGGAAAATATTGCCTTTCAGCTGGAGCGCCGCGTCGCCTTCCGCCGCGCCATGAAGCGGGCCATGCAGGGAGCCTTGCGTATGGGTGCCAAGGGGGTGCGCATCACCTGTTCCGGACGCCTGGGCGGTGCTGAGATCGCCCGTTCGGAGGGATACCGGGAAGGTCGTGTTCCTCTGCACACACTGCGAGCCGATGTGGATTACGGGTTTGCCGAGGCGCGGACGACCTACGGTGTCATCGGGGTCAAGGTGTGGGTGTTCAAGGGCGAGAAGCTCGGGGAAGCCGAGCAGGAAAACGTTTGAGTTCACATGCTGCGAGGATAGAAGCTTATGTTGCAACCCAAGAAGGTACGGTGGCGCAAACACCACAAGGAACTCAGGCGTCTTCGCGGCATCAGCCCCCGTGGCGCCAGCCTGAATTTCGGCCGCTACGGCCTGAAGGCCCTAGAAGCGGGACGGATCACGGCGCGTCAGATCGAGGCCGCCCGTATCGCCATGACCCGTCATATCAAGCGCCAGGGGCGCATCTGGATCCGCATGTTCCCCGATCTTCCGGTTTCCTCCAAGCCCGCGGAGGTGCGTATGGGTTCCGGCAAGGGTTCGCCCGAATACTGGGTCGCGGCGGTGCGCCGGGGCCGGGTGCTGTATGAGATGGATGGTGTGGACGAAGCCCTGGCACGGGAGGCCTTGCGGCTCGCGGCCGCCAAGTTGCCCATCCGCACCAAAGTGGTCGTGCGTGGGGTTGGACGATGAGTGATATCAAGAAGGCCAAGCAGTTGCGGGAGATGTCGGAGGCCGAACTTTCCACACGCATGGATGAACTGGCCGCAGAGGCCATGAAGCTGCGTTTTCAGCAGGCGACGATGCAGTTGTCCGATACCGCGCGTCCGTCCCAGATCCGGCGTGAGATCGCCCGCATCAAGACCATTCTGGCGGAGCGTGCCCGCGAGGGAGTGAAGGCATGAGTGAAAAGAAGAGCAATCGCCGTGTGCTCGAGGGCACGGTAGTGTCCAATCGCGCGGACAAGACCATCATCGTGCAGGTGGAGCGGAAATTTCTGCATCCCCAGTACCGCAAGACCGTCCGGATGCACAAGAAATACATGGCCCATGACGCAGAGAATGCATGCAGGATCGGTGACACCGTACGCATCGAGGAGACAAGGCCCTTGTCGCGGCGCAAGCGCTGGCGGCTGGCGGCTATCGTCACGCGGGCCGAGCAGTTGTGACGGTGAATCATGGGCAGTAGGCGGAGAGAGGCATGATACAGAACGAGACCATCTTGGATGTGGCGGACAATTCGGGTGCCAAGCGTGTGGCCTGCATCAAGGTCCTGGGCGGCAGCCGCCGCCGATACGCCCGCATCGGGGACGTGATCGTGGTGGCCGTCAAGGATGCCATGCCCGGAGGCAAGGTGCGCAAGGGGCAGGTGGCCAAGGCCGTGGTTGTACGCACGGCCAAGGAATTCCGGCGTGTGGATGGCAGCTCCATCCGTTTTGATCAGAATGCAGCGGTGCTGTTGACCAATCAGGGAGAGCCGGTGGGTACCCGCATCTTCGGGCCGGTTACCCGCGAATTGCGCAGCAAGGGCTACATGAAAATCATTTCCCTGGCACCGGAGGTTCTCTAGGAGATGCAGACGACAACGAGGATGAAAACGCGTGTGCGCCGCGACGACGAAGTGGTCGTCATCGCCGGCCGTGACCGTGGATTGCGTGGCAAGGTCATTCGGGTACTGCCCGCTGAAGGTCGGGTGCTGGTGGCCAAGGTCAACATGGTGAAGCGCCATACGCGGCCCTCCCAGGCGGGTCGTGGCGGTATCATCGAGCGCGAGGCGCCTATCGCCGTCTCCAATGTGCAATTCTATTGCCCGCGATGCAAACGCGGTGTTCGTCTCGGGGTCAAGCACCTTGAGGACGGTCGCAAGGTGCGCATGTGCCGGAAATGCGGCGAAGTCGTGGATCGATAGGAGAGGAACGAATCGTGACGGCGAGATTGAGAGAACAATATCTATCCGAGGTGCGTCCGGCCCTTCTCAAGGAGTTGGGCATCCGGAACATCATGGCGGCGCCCACGATCACCAAGATCGTGGTCAATATGGGGGTCGGCGAGGCGGCGCAGAATGCCAAGGTGCTGGAAGGCGCAGTCGCCGACATGACCGCGATCACCGGCCAGAAGCCCGTGGTGACCCGGGCACGCAAATCGGTGGCCAACTTCAAGCTCCGGGCCGGCATGCCGGTGGGGTGCAGTGTAACCCTGCGCGGCGAGCGGATGTGGGAATTTCTCGACCGTCTCGTCAACGTGGCTCTGCCCCGGATCCGCGATTTCAAGGGCCTCAGCCCGAAGTCTTTCGACGGCCACGGCAATTATTCCCTGGGAATCAGGGAACAGATCATTTTTCCGGAAATCGATTACGACAAGGTGGATCGTATCCGCGGCATGGATATCACGATATGCACCACCGCAAGAACCAACGAGGAAGGGCTGGCTTTGCTCAAACATTTTCGCATGCCCTTCCGGCCCCAGTAGCAAGGAGGAAGAGTTTCGATGGCATCCAAGGCGTTGATTGCAAAGTGCAATCGAAAACCGAAATTCAAGGTGCGTGGCTACACCCGCTGTCGCCTGTGCGGGCGGCCGCATTCCGTGTACCGCAAATTCGGCATCTGCCGTATCTGCTTGCGTCAGCGGGCCCTGTCCGGGGAGATTCCGGGCATGGTGAAGTCGAGTTGGTAGGAGAGAAGCCATGATGATGGACCGTATTGCCGACATGCTGACCCGCATCCGCAACGCCCAGGCGGCCGGTCTGGAGAGGGTCGAAATGCCGGCCAGCAGGATGTTGGATGCCGTGGCCGAGATCCTCCGGCGCGAGGGCTATATCCATGCCGTCAAATCCTTCAACCACAAGGGTCACCGCTATCTCCGCCTTACGCTTCGCTACGATGAGGATGGTAAACCGGTGATCCGGGAGATCCGGCGCATCTCCAAGCCAGGACGGCGTGTCTATGTCGGGGCCGATGAGCTGCCACGGGTGAAAAACGGCTACGGCATCGCCATCGTCAGTACCTCCAAGGGTGTCATGACGGATGCCCGGGCCCGAACCGCGCGCGTGGGCGGTGAAGTTTTGTGTACAGTATTCTGAGGTCGCCATGTCACGTATTGGGAATCAACCGATTATGCTGCCCGCCGGCGTGGAGGTGAAGATCCATGCCGAAGCGGTGACCGTGAAGGGACCCAAGGGCGAGATGCAATCCCCCCTGTTTGCGGGTATCCGCGCCATGCTCGAAGGAAACACCGTCGTGCTCGACTGCGAGGATCTGGAGAACAAGACGATGAAAGCCAACTACGGCCTGGCGCGGGCATTGCTCGCCAATGTGGTTACCGGCGTGAGCCGAGGATTCGAACGGGTTCTGGAGTTGCGCGGTGTCGGCTATCGCGCCCAGGTGCAGGGGCGCAAGCTGAGTCTAAGCCTTGGATTCTCGCATACGGTCGACTACCCGATCCCGGAAGGCATCGAGATCGGTGTTGATCAGAACCGCATTGTCATTCGCGGTAGCGACAAGCAGAGGGTCGGCCAGGTGGCGGCGGAAATTCGTGCCTTCCGGCCACCGGAGCCCTACAAAGGCAAGGGCATCCGTTACATCGACGAGGTTGTGAGGATGAAGGAAGGCAAGAAGGCTTGATGAAGAGCGGAGGCATTGGATGAGCGCAAAGCGTTACGAAAGACGAGCTGCCGTTCGGCGCGCCACGCGGGTGAGAGCACGCGTCAAGGCTGCGGGTCGTCCGCGCCTGAGCGTATTTCGCTCGGCCCGGCACATCTATGCCCAGGTCATCGACGATGCCGCGGGCAGAACGATTGTTTCGGCCTCGAGCCTCGATGCTGGCATCGAGGCGGGCGGCAACAGGAAAGGCGCTGAGGCTGTCGGAAGATTGCTCGGCGAACGGGCGAAAAAGGCCGGGATCGAGGTCGTGGCCTTTGACCGTGGTCGCTATCCGTATCATGGACGCGTACGGGCGCTGGCCGAAGGGGCGCGTGCAGCCGGATTGAAGTTCTAGGAGTGGATGCATGATTAATGCGGAAGAGTTGGATCTGACCGAGAAACTTGTTTACATCAACCGCGTGGCCAAGACCGTGGCCGGCGGTCGGCGCATGGGCTTCTCGGCTCTGATGGTGGTGGGTGACGGGGATGGGCACGTCGGTTTTGGCCACGCCAAAGCCAAAGAGGTGCCGGAGGCCATACGCAAGGCCACCGAGATCGCGAGGCGTACGCTGATCCATGTGCCCCGGCGTGGCGGGACCATCCATTATGAGGTTGTGGGACGCCAGGATGCCTCGCGCGTGCTTCTGAAACCGGCCAGCGAGGGTACCGGGGTCATCGCCAACAGCAGTGTGCGCGCGGTCATGGATGCAGCCGGCATCCGTGATGTGTTGACCAAGTGTCTTGGTTCGCGCAATCCATTGAACCAGGTGCGTGCCACATTCAACGGTCTGCGCGCCCTGGAGACGCCGGAGCAGATTGCAGTCCGGCGCAATCGGAGTTAGCCCGGATTTTCATGATGATCATGCATCGGGATTTGAAATGTCGAAACCATGAAGGAGTTGCATCGAAACCGATATGCTTTTGCGATATAACACTCCGCATCCCGCGCCATCCATCCCTGCCTGCGCCGCAGTCGCGGCAGGCAGGCGCGATCCCATGAAAAATCCGGGCTAGGGAGCGTCACATGGCCAAAAAAAAGAAGAAGATGATTCGCGTGCGACAAGTGAAAAGCGGCATCGGGTATGCCGGGGATCAGAAGGCCACGCTGCGCGGGTTGGGCTTCCGGCGCCTGAACCAGGTCGTGGAACTCGAGGACACCCCTGCGGTCCGTGGCATGATCAACAAGGTGATCCACCTTGTACACATTGAGTCCTGAGGAGCCTGGAACATGAAACTGAATGAACTCCGACCGACGCACGGCGCCCGGCGACGGCGCAAGCGCTTGGGATGCGGCATCGGTTCCGGCCACGGCAAGACCGCCGGCCGCGGATACAAGGGACAGAAATCGAGAAGCGGCGGTACGGTGGCGCGGGGCTTCGAGGGCGGGCAGATGCCGCTGATCCGCAGGGTACCGAAACGAGGCTTCACCCCCCACGGGAAGAAATCCTTCCAGCTTGTCAATGTTGCGCAACTGCAGCGGTTCGCAGCCGGCACGCGTGTGGATGCACAGGCATTGCAGGATGCCGGTCTCATCCGGGATGCCGGCAAGCCGGTCAAGCTGTTGGGTCAGGGCGACCTGAACAAGAAACTGGAAATCGTTGTTTCGGCGGCCTCGGAGAGTGCCGCCAAAAAGGTGGAGGCGGCGGGCGGGAGCCTGAAAATGGGCGGAGAATAAAGCATGTTTGAACGCGCAGGGCAGATGGCCGGGTTCGCCGATGTCGGCAAGATTCCGGAGCTGAAGAAAAGAATTCTCTTCACGCTGGGCATGTTGCTCGTCTATCGCATTGGTGCCCACATCCCGGTTCCCGGCATCGATGCCCACGTGCTGGCACAACTGTTCAACCAGGCCAAGGGTACGATGCTCGGCATGTTCGATATGTTTTCCGGGGGGGCCCTGCGCCGCCTGACGATCTTTGCCCTCGGCATCATGCCCTATATTTCGGCCGCCATTATTCTGCAACTGATGACCGTGGTGTCGCCGAAACTCGAACAACTGAAGAAGGAAGGCGAGGCCGGCCGGCGAAAGATCACCCAGTATACGCGTTACGGCACCGTCATTCTGGCCCTGTTCCAATCCGTGGGCATCGCCGTGGGTCTGGAATCCTTCTCGGTGAACGGCATGCCCGCCGTCATGGAGCCCGGCTGGCCTTTCCGCCTGATGACGGTGCTCACGCTGACGGCCGGAACCGTTTTTCTGATGTGGATCGGCGAGCAGATCACCGAGCGAGGCATCGGCAACGGCATCTCACTGATCATCTTCGCGGGCATTGTGGCCGGCCTTCCGCGCGCCGTCGGCGGCACCCTGGAACTGGCCCGGACCGGGGAATATTCTCCCTTCACCGTTCTGTTCCTTTTCGCCACGGCCATCGTCGTGACGGCCGTGGTGGTATGGTTCGAGCGCGCACAGCGGCGCATCCCCATCCAGTACGCCAAACGCCAGGTCGGCAACCGTGTGTACGGAGGTAAATCCTCCTTTCTTCCCCTCAAGGTCAACAGTGCCGGCGTGATTCCTCCCATCTTCGCTTCCAGCCTTATTCTCCTGCCGGCCACGTTCACCCAATTCACGAAAAACGTGAAGGGCTTCGAATGGCTGGGCGACATCTCGGCTCTGCTCTCGCCCGGAAGTTGGCTGTACATGCTTCTCTTTTCCGGCCTGATCATCTTCTTCTGCTTTTTCTACACCGCCATCGTGTTCAATCCCAAGGAGACGGCCGATAATCTGAAAAAGTACGGAGGCTTCATCCCCGGAATCCGACCGGGGCAGAAGACGGCGGAATACATCGATTCCGTTCTGACGCGTCTGACCGTCACCGGCGCCATCTACGTCACCCTGGTCTGCCTGTTGCCCCAATATCTGATTTCCGAACTCTCCGTGCCGTTTTATTTCGGTGGCACGAGCCTGCTGATCGTGGTCGTGGTGACGATGGATACGATGTCGCAGATACAGTCGCATCTGCTCTCGCATCAATACGAGGGAATGATGAAACAGGCCCGGTTGAAAACCGGCCGTTGATGAACATCCTGCTTTTCGGGCCTCCCGGTGTGGGCAAGGGCACCCAGGGAAGCCGGCTTGCGAGGGAAATGGGAATTCGCCATTTCGCCATGGGCGACATCCTGCGTGCCGCCGTGCGAGCCGGCACACCGGCCGGAAGGCGGGCTGCGTCCTTCATGCAGGACGGCAAGCTGGTTCCCGACGAGGTGGTCGTCGGCATGGTGGAGGAGCGGATCCTGGAGGACCGCTCCAAGGGTTTTGTCCTCGATGGCTTTCCGCGCAACGTCTCCCAGGCGGAGGCACTGGATGCCATGCTGGCCCGTAACGGCCTCAAACTCGACAAGATCATTTTTATGGATGCGCCGGAGGAGACCCTGTTTGCGCGCCTTGGGGGGCGGCTGGTCTGCAAGGCTTGCGGTTTTGGATTTCATCGGCATTATTCCCCACCCCGCGAGGCCGGCCGCTGTGACCGTTGCGGCGGTGAATTGTATCAGCGAGAGGACGACACCGACGAGGTGATCACCCGGCGTTTACAGGTCTATCGCGAGCAGACCGAGCCGTTGATTGAATACTATCGTTCTCGCCCCGGTTTTGTGCGGCTGGACGCCGACGGCGACATGCAGACGGTGTACGGACGCCTGAAGGCAGCGGTTGAAGGTTGAGGATGGCGAAAGAAGATATCATCGAAATGAGCGGCGAGGTGGTGGAGAAGCTCCCAAACGCCATGTTCAAGGTGCGTCTGGAGAACGGCCACGAGGTTCTGGCCACCATTTCGGGCAAGATGCGCAAGTACTACATCCGCATTCTCCCGGGTGACAAGGTGACAGTGGAGATCTCACCGTACGATCTCTCCCGCGGGCGCATCAGTTACCGCGAAAAGTAAGAGCAGCCCGCAACGACGCGGGCAGGAGGCAAAATGAAGGTTCGGGCTTCGGTCAAGAAGATCTGCAGCAAGTGCCGCGTAATCAAACGTGGCGGCGTGGTCCGCATCATCTGCGAGAACCCGCGCCACAAGCAGCGCCAGGGTTAGTCCGGATAAAAAATCCGGTCGAGTACCCTTGCAGGAGGAAGGCGTCATCGCTACACTCGCGCGCCCTTCGGGGGCGGCGTCGCCGGGTATGCAACACAAGGAGGTATAAGTGGCTCGTATCGCCGGGGTGAACATCCCAACGCAAAAACGCGTGGAAGTGGCGCTGACATACATCTACGGGATCGGCCTTTCCAGTTCCCGGCGGATTCTGTCGCAGGCCGGAATCAATCCGGATACGCGGGTCAAGGATTTGACGGATGCGGAGGTCGGCAAGATCCGCGAGATCATCGACAAGGGATACACGGTCGAGGGCGATCGTCGCCGTGAGGTGGCGATGAGCATCAAACGCTTGACGGATCTTGGCTGTTACCGCGGTCTTCGTCACCGCCGCGGTCTGCCGGTTCGCGGGCAGCGCACCAAAACCAATGCCCGCACGCGCAAGGGGCCGCGGCGTACGGTGGCGGGCAAGAAGAAATAAAGCGAGGTAGGGTCTATGGCAGCACCAAGAAGCGGGACGAAGAAGCGCGCGCGCAAGAACATCGCCAATGCGGTGGCCCATATCAAGGCCTCGTTCAACAACACCATCATCAGCTTCACCGACGAAGCCGGCAACACCATCTGCTGGGCCACAAGCGGGGCTTCGGGTTTTCGCGGTTCACGCAAGAGCACGCCCTTCGCCGCCCAGGTGGCCGCCGAGGAGGCCTGCCGCAAGGCCATGGACCATGGTGTGAAAAATGTTTCCGTGTTGGTCAAGGGGCCGGGGTCCGGGCGCGAATCCGCCATCCGCGCCATTGCCGCATCCGGCCTGAACATCACCTTCATCCGGGATGTCACACCGATCCCGCACAACGGATGCCGCCCACCGAAGCGGCGCCGGGTCTGACAAGGAGAATTCATGGCGCGTTATATGGATGCCAAATGCAGGCTTTGCCGCAGGGAAGGCGAGAAGCTCTACCTCAAGGGGAGTAAATGTTATTCCGGCAAGTGTGCGATCGAACACCGCCCCTATGCCCCCGGCATGCACGGCCAGAACCGGCGCCCGGGTCGGGCCTCGGACTACGGCCTGCAATTGCGCGAGAAGCAGAAGGTCAAGCGAATCTACGGCTTGCAGGAAAAACAATTTCGCGGCTATTTCCACACCGCGGACCGCATGCCCGGGATCACCGGTCTGAATTTGTTGCGGTTGTTGGAGGCGAGACTGGACAATGTCGTTTATCGAATGGGATTCGCCGCCTCGAGATCGGAGGCGCGGCAGTTGGTGCGCCACAAGCATGTGCTCGTGGACGGGCGCGTGGTCAACATTCCTTCCGCCATCGTGAAGGTCGGTTCCCGCATCACCCTGAGCGAGAAGGCGGCCAAGCAGTTGCGCGTGAACGCCGCTGCGGAAGCGGCCGCCCAGCGTGGCGTGGCGGAATGGCTGGATGTGGATTTGCAGACCCGGCAGGGGATTTTCCGCGCCCTGCCCACGCGCGAGCAGCTCGACCCCAGCATCCGCGAGCAACTCATCGTCGAATTGTACTCCAAGTAAAGTTCAGGAGATTGAAAATATGAAGCTGATCAGGCCCCGCAAGGTCACGGTGGAGGAGATCATTCCCGGCCGTTGCGCCAAGATCGCCTTTGAGCCGCTGGAGCGTGGTTACGGTACCACCTTCGGCAACAGTCTGCGCCGTATGTTGCTGTCTTCCCTGCCCGGCGCGGCCGTATCCATGGTCCGAATCCGGGGGGTGGCGCACGAATTCGATACGATCAAGGGTGTGCGGGAGGATGTACTGGATATTCTCCTGTCCTTGAAGGAGATCGACTTACGCATCGACGACCAGGGAAGCCACGTGCTCACACTGGATGTGGAGGGCCCCTCCGTGGTCAAGGCCGGAGATTTGAAAGGCCCCGCCTCGGTGCAGGTGCTCAACCCCGAATTGGTCTTGGCCCATCTCAACGAAGATGGGGCGCTGAACATGGAGATTACGGTCGACAGCGGCTTCGGCTATGTGCCTGCCCAGGAGAGAACGCAGGCGGAGCGCCCCGCCGGTACGCTGCTCCTGGATGCATCCTACTCGCCGGTTCGGCGCGTTGCCACTCGTGTCGACAACGCCCGCGTGGGACAGAACACCAATTATGACAAGCTCATCCTGGAAGTGGAGACCAACGGCGCCCTGACGCCGGAGGAGGCCATCCATCAGGCGGCTTCCATCATCCAGAAGCAGCTTGCTGTGTTTGTGGATTTCAATGCCGTGGAATCGGAAGGCGAGGAAGAGGAGTCCGGCGTCAATCTCGAGGAGTTGCTTCGCCAGCCCATCGATCATCTCGACCTCTCGGTGCGCTCCATGAACTGCCTGAAGAGCGACAACATCTTCTACGTCGGCGATCTGGTGACCCGCAGCGAACAGGCCATGCTCCGCACCCCGAACTTCGGGCGCAAGTCGCTGACCGAGATCAAGGAGGTGTTGAGCAAGATGGGCCTGGAGTTGGGGATGAAGATCGACAATTGGCCGCCGCAGGATCTTGCCGCGGCCGAAAACAAGTAGTTTGGAGCGAATGGGGGAGAAGCATGCGGCATCGTAAACATCATGGTTCCCTGGGCCTGCCCAGCGGGCATCGGCGGGCGGTGTTGGCCAATCTGGCCGCTTCCCTTCTTTTGCAGGGTCGGATCGAAACCACGGAAGCCAAGGCGCGGGCCGTGCGCTCCTACGTCGAAAAGCTGATCAGCCTGGGTAAACGCGGCGATCTGCACGCGCGTCGGCGGGCCCTGGCCAAGTTGCGGCATCGGACGGTCGTGGAACGCCTGTTCAATGATGTTGCGCCCCTGTTTGCAGAACGTCCGGGCGGTTACACCCGTATCATCAAGAGCCGTCGCCGCGTCGGTGACGCCGCCAATCTGGCCGTCATCGAACTCGTGCAGCAGGTTTCGGGAGTCAAGTCCCCCGAGGAGAAAGCCGACCAAGGCTGAAGACAGCCTTCCCTTGGGCCGGGGAGACGGCGTTTTTCGATTTCAGAACTTGATGCGGAATCCGCCTCCAGGGCAGGGGCCCTCGTACACTTCGGTGCGGATTTCCTCCACCTGGGCCATGGGCGGTCCGTGGGACAGCCATGCACGCATGGCGGCCAGTTGCTTCTCGTCTCCGCAGATCAAGGCCGCGACACTCCCGTCCGGAAGATTCCTCACCCATCCTCGAATCCCCAGACGCTCCGCCTCCATCTGGGCGTAATAGCGGAAGCATACGCCCTGAACGCGTCCGCGGATCCACACCTTCTCGCACTTCACAGTGATTCCGGCTCCAGCACTGTGTCACGAGCCTCGGCCAGCATTCCCGGATGGTCGGTGGAAAAATGCAGTCCACGGGATTCACACCGTTTCTGCGCCGAACGCACGATCAATTCCGCCACCAGGGATAGGTTGCGCAGTTCGATCAGATCACGCCCGATCGGATGTTGCCAGTAATAGGAGGTGATCTCCTCGCGGATGATGGCCAGGCGTCTTCGTGCCCTGCGCAGGCGCTCATCGGAACGGACGATACCGACGTAGTTGGACATCGTGGCCCGGATTTCATCCCAGTTCTGTTTGATCTGGACACGTTCGTTCGCCGGCGTCACACCGCTGCTGTCCCATTCCGGCAGGGGTGGGGACGTCCGGCGCTCGCGACCGGCGATGTCTTCGGCGCAAAGCCGGGCCATGACCAGGCATTCGAGTAGCGAGTTGCTGGCCAGGCGATTGGCGCCGTGCAGGCCGGTGCAGGCGGCCTCGCCGATGACGTAGAGACCTTGAATATTCGTGCGGCCGCGGACATCCGTCTTGACGCCGCCGCACATGTAATGCGCCGCCGGAACGATCGGAATCGCCTCCTTGCGCATGTCGATACCAAGGGAGAGCAGACGCTTCAGGATGTTGGGGAAGTGGTGTTCAATTTTGGTGCGCCCGAGTGGGCGGGCATCGAGGTACATGTGATCGCTGCCGCGTTTTTTCATCTCGTGGTCGACAGCCCGCGCCACGATGTCGCGTGGCGCCAGCTCGGCGCGGGCATCGTAAGCGGGCATGAAACGGCGGCCATCCTCATCCGTGAGCACGGCTCCTTCTCCACGCAAGGCCTCGCTGAGCAGTTGCGTGGAACCTTGTGGATGGAACAGGCAGGTCGGGTGAAACTGGATGAATTCGAGGTTCATCACCGGGCAGCCGGCGCGCCAGGCCATGGCGATGCCGTCGCCGGTGGCGACATGGGGGTTGGACGTGTAGAGATAGACCTTGCCGGCCCCACCGGTGGCAAGAATGGTGTATGCAGCCGGAACCGTGATGACCCGACCCTCGGGGGTGAGGATGTAGGCGCCAAGACAGCGATCCGGACCGCGGGCATCGCGGCCTAGATGCCGGGTGGTGATGACATCCACCGCCATATGGTGCTGAAGGCAGGTGATGTTTGGATTGGACTGCACCGGTCGCAGCAACGACTCCTCCACGGCGCGCCCGGTTGCATCCTTGGCATGAGCGATGCGCCGGTGGGAGTGGGCCGCTTCGCGCGTCAAGTGCAGGTGACCGTTCTCGACATCGAAAGGGGTGCCGAAACGGACCAATTCCCGGATCATGGTTCCGCCCATGCCGATGATCGTTCGTACGGCGTCCTCGTGGCAAAGGCCGGCACCGGCCCGGAGGGTGTCGGCGATGTGATTCTCAACCGAGTCCCCGTCATCCATGACACCGGCGATGCCGCCTTGTGCAAACCATGTGTTGGAATCGGTGAACCCTCCCTTGTTGATCACAGCGACACGCCCGTGGGCGGCCAGCAGATTGGCCGCCATCAAACCGGCGGCACCGCTGCCGATGACAAGAAAATCGAATTTCGTGGTTTTCATATCCTGAACCATTCCTATATCTTACGCTTCAATGGCGTATACGCTAGTCTAGCCCGGATTTTCATGGAACCATCCGCAGGGCGAGCAAAATACCCGGATGGATCAAGGGATTGTTTGATAGGATTGAGGATTGAGAGAAAGAGAAGGATTGAGGAAGGATGGGATCAGGGATCAGGGGTCAGGAAAATCGCCGATACCGCATCACCGGTCACCATTCCCCGAACTTCGCCATGCATCCCCGCCTGCAACGCGATCGCGGCAGACAGGCATGATCTCATGAGAGATCCGGGCGATCCCCATCTTGCACGAAGGTGGAGCGCAGGTGGATGGATGATTGATCGCAGCCGGGAAATGCACGCCTCCTTTCTTCGCCCGCGGAGACGGTTTCCCCCATCCGTTTTCGGGTCCGGTCTTTTCCTTCGCAACAGCCGCCCGCACTCGAATCCAAGGGACGGCCGTGTTTCTAAGGAACCTCTGAATAAATCCGACATGGCTGCGACATCGGCTTTGCGGGATGAAATGCAAGGCGCGAGGCGAAGCGCATGGTTGTTCTATTCGCAAGTCCGAGCAACGCAGCAGTTCACCCACAAGGCCTTGTCCCGCAAGGGTTGCGCCCCAATCGCGCGCTTGCCGCGTCCGACCCCTTGGCTTCGTAGCTACGGCTACGACCTGCGTCGCCTTCCTTGCAATCATCACGATTGGGGCCACAACGCAGTTCATGGACGGCTTATTCAGAGGTTCCCTAGCCGTGCCATTGCGAGTCTGATCTCCGGATCCCCCCTGCAAGACGCGAACTCTCCGGATTGGCCATGACATCGTGCATCCATCGGGTTCGTGGAAATGACTTCGTGCCATGGGTCCGCCGTGCGGTCCATTGCATCTCGAAACGGATGCCGATCGGTTCGCCATGCTTTCGTCCACATTCTTGCAACAGTCGTCCTTCATTTATCTTTCATGATTCATGCCTCAGAATGATTTTTTGTGATTTTGATCCAGAACCAGGAGCATGCCCGTGAGATTCGCCGCCCTGACTGCTTTGCCGTTGGTATTCACATTCCTTCTTTCCACGCCCGCCCATGCCCTCCCGGATAGTTTTGCGGACCTGGCGGCGGCCCAGGCCGATGCCGTCGTCAACATCAGTACGACGAAACTGGTCAAGGGGCGACGCGGTCTCCCCCCCGGTTTCGGTTTCCCGCCGGGATCCCCCTTCGATCAATTTTTTCACAACTTCCGCAACTTGCCGCCGCGAGAGCGGCATGCGCTGGGAACGGGTTTCATCATCTCCTCCGACGGCTATGTGGTGACCAACAATCATGTCATTGCCGGCGCCGATGAGATCGTGGTCAGGATGAAGGACGGCAAGGAATACAATGCCAAGGTCATCGGCACGGATGAGAAACTGGACATCGCCTTGCTCAAGGTGGAGGCCACCGGTCTGAGGGCCGTGAAATTCGGTGATTCGGACCGCTTGCGGGTTGGCGACTGGGTGGTGGCCATCGGCAATCCTTTCGGACTGGAACAGACGGTCACGGCAGGGATCGTATCGGCCAAAGGACGGGTGATCGGCGCCGGTCCATACGACAGCTTCATCCAGACCGACGCCGCCATCAATCCCGGTAATTCAGGCGGCCCGCTGTTCAACATTCGGGGTGAGGTGGTCGGCATCAATACCGCCATTTATTCCAGCAGTGGCGGCAACAACGGCATTGGCTTCGCCATCCCGGTCAATCTGGCCCGTCCCGTCATCGATGAGCTGCAACGGACCGGCCATGTGACGAGGGCACGGCTGGGAGTGTTTATCGCGGAAGTCGATAAAGCGACAATGGAGGCGCTGGGCCTGCCGGACAGGCACGGCGCACTCGTACGTCAGGTCGAGAATGGTTCGGCGGCGGACAAGGCCGGCATCAAGCCTGGTGATGTGATCGTCAGCCTCGATGGCACCCGGATTCTGCATATGCACGATCTGCCGATTCGGGTTTCGAGACACAAGCCCGGCGATAAGGTCCGTGTCGGCCTGATACGCAACGGCCGTCCGTTGGTGTTGACCGTGCGTGTGGAAAAGATGCCGGAGAAGACGGCTCGTAAGGAAGAAAGGCGCAGGGAGCAGGTCAGTCTCGGTCTGTTGCTCCGTGATTTGACACCGGATCTGGCGGAGAGCCTGCAGACGCACGTGCGCCATGGCGTGGCGGTGCAGCGGGTGCGGCCGGATTCGCCGGCGCAAAGGGCAGGGATCTTGCGGGGGGATGTGATCTTCCAGTTGAACCGCCGCCCGGTGGCCGATCTGGCCCAGTTCAATCGCATGGCACGAAACTTCAAGGGTGGCGATGTCCTGCAATTGCTGCTCGACCGTCACGGCAATACAATTTTCATGATCATGCGCCTCCCCCGACGGCATGGCTGACTCGGGTTTGCCGCATGTCCGGATCATGAGCCGCCGCGACTGCGGTCTCTGCCGCCATGCAGTCGCAACGGTTGCCGGGGTGGCCGAGAAAGGTTTGTGCACCTGGGAACTTGTCGATGTAGATCGGGACAAGGCCTTGATGGTGCGCTATGGCGGGGACGTGCCGGTGATCCTGGTCGACGGAGCCGAGCGCTTCCGTCACCATGTGGATGTGGATGCGTTGGTGCGGGTATTGGAGGAGAGCCGATGCTGAAGCGGGGGTACAAGATGGAACATGTGATCAATGTCAAATCCGCCGCGCAGGGCGGCGGGCATTCGATGTGGAAACGCTGGTTGCTGATGGTTGCTTTGCTGGCGGGTGTCGGCGTCATCGTGTGGTATGCGTTGCCTGCGGCTCCATCCGAGGTCAAGGAAGGGGATACGGCACCTGAATTCTCCCTTGCGGATTTGGAGGGTAACCAACAGACCCTGCCCAAGGGACAGGTCATCCTTCTGAATTTCTGGGCCACATGGTGCCCTCCGTGTCGCCGTGAAATGCCCTCCATGGTGGCTTTGCATCAACGGTTGGAGCGTCACGGCCTGAAGATCATTGCCGTCTCGGTCGATCGCGACAGGGGTGAGTTGGCCGGCTTTGTGCGCGAGTACAGCATTCCCTTCGAGGTGCTGCATGATGCCGATGCCAGTGTTTCCCACCGTTACGGCGTGTTTCGCTATCCCGAGACTTTCCTGATCGATCGCGACGGCAAGGTGCGTTATCACCTGATCGGTGCCGTCGACTGGACCAATCCCCAGGTTCTGGCCGTGATCCAGGCCATGCTGATCCGCAAGAGAAAGGGTTGAAACGAGACGAACTCAGGCGGCGCATCGAGTCCCTGCGGGCCGAGCTCAAGGAACACAATTATCGCTATTACGTTCTGGATCAGCCCGTCATCCCGGATGCCGAGTACGATCGTCTTCTGCGCGAACTCGAACGCCTGGAGCGGCAATTGGGGGAGCCCGTGCCGCCGGATTCCCCGACCCAGACCGTGGGTGCACCACCGGCGTCAAGCTTCCGTCCCCGCCGCCATGGCGTGCCCCTGCTTTCCCTGGCCAACGCATTCGAGGATGAAGAGGTTCGCCAGTTTGACCAGCGCATACGGAAAATGCTGGCCGACACCCCGTTTTCCTACATCGGGGAGCCCAAAATCGACGGTCTGGCCATCAACCTTTCTTACGTCGATGGCCGCCTGTCCTATGCTGCTACCCGTGGCGACGGGCGCATCGGTGAGGACGTGACGGAGAACGTCCGTACCATTGGCGATATCCCGTGGCGGCTTAAGGCGCCGGCGCCTTCGGAACTGGAAGTCCGGGGTGAGGTCTATATGCCCAAGAAGGACTTCGAAGCCTTGAATACGCAGCAGATCGCAAACGGCGGGCGCCCGTTCGCCAATCCACGCAATGCTGCCGCCGGATCCCTGCGCCAGATCGATCCGAGGATCACTGCCCAGCGGCCGTTGCGATTCTTCGCCTATGCCGTGGGGCTTGGTGAGGAAGGTTTTGCAACCACTCAGTTTGAGTTGTTGCAGCGGCTCAAGCACCTCGGTTTTCGCATCCAGGATGCGCAGGTCCTGCCCGATGTGGAGGCGGTTCTCGAGCATTTCCGCCGCATGCTCGACCTGCGCCCAAAGTTGGAATACGAGATCGACGGTGTCGTCTACAAGGTCAATGAATTGGAACTCCATGCCCGCCTTGGTGAGGTGGCACGATCCCCGCGTTGGGCCATCGCCTACAAGTTTCCGGCCGAGGAAGCACGGACGCGGCTGTTGGCCGTCGATTTCCAGGTGGGGAGAACCGGGGCCCTGACGCCGGTGGCGCGGCTTGATCCGGTGGTGGTCGGTGGAGCCAGAATCAGCAATGCCACATTGCACAACATGGATGAGATCCGCCGCAAGGATATCCATGTCGGCGATACCGTGGTGGTTCGCCGCGCCGGTGATGTGATTCCTGAGGTGGTTCGTGTCGTGTTGGAGTTGCGCCCGCGCAATGCACGCACGGTGGAGTTGCCGGCGCGCTGTCCCGAATGCGGGGCGGCCGTGGTCCAGCCCGAGGGGGAGGCGGTGGCACGGTGCACGGGGGGGCTTTTCTGTCCCGCACAACTCAAGGAAGCGATCAAACATTTCGCTTCCCGCCGCGCCATGGACATCGACGGTCTCGGCGACAAGTTGGTCGAGCAATTGGTGACGGAAGGGTTGGTGCGGCGGGTGGATGACATTTATCGCCTGCGTCGAGAGCAGCTTGTCAAACTCGAGCGCATGGGGGAAAAATCCGCGGACAATCTGTTGCAGGCGATCGAGGCCAGCAAACGGACGACCCTGGCCCGGTTTCTCTATGCCTTGGGGATCCGGGAGGTGGGCGAGGCCACGGCGGCGGTTCTGGCGCGGCATTTCGGGTCCTTGCAGGCCATCATGGCCGCGGATGCGGAGCGGTTGCAGTCCGTACCGGATATCGGCCCAGTGGCGGCGCAACATATCACCGCCTTTTTCGCTCAGCCCCGTAACCGCGAGATCATCCACAATCTTCTTGATGCCGGGGTGAGCTGGCCGGAGGCGGCAACGGTCGGGGAGGGTCCACTGCAGGGCAGGACCTATGTTCTGACCGGTGCTTTGCGCAGTTTCAGTCGCGAAGAGGCCAAAGCACGGCTCGAGGCGTTGGGTGCGCGCGTGGCGTCCAGTGTTTCGAAAAGGACCACAGCGGTGATTGCGGGCGAGAATCCGGGCTCCAAATTGCTGAAGGCGAGGCAATTGCAGGTTCCCGTGATGAACGAAGAGGATTTTCTCAACCTTCTGCGGCGGCATCAAGCATGAGCCGGTTTTCGGGGCTTGAATATTTTTACTTACAAAAATTGAAAGGAATTGTAAGATATCCGGCCTGCTTGGGGGGAGCGGGGAGCCAAAGCGACAAGGAGTATGTTCGTGAACATTGATGCCATTCAGAAGGCCTACAAACGCTACGGCCGCAGCTATGATCTCTATTTCGGGGCGATCCTGCATCCGGGGCGACGTGAGGTCGTCGAGCGCATGCATTGCCGTCCCGGCGACCAGGTTCTCGAAGTGGGCGTGGGAACAGGATTGTCGCTACCCCTCTACCCCGAATATGTAAAGATCACCGGCATCGACATTTCACAGGACATGCTGGCCCGTGCACGTGAAAGAAAAGCCCGTTACGGATTGCAGAATGTGGTCGAGCTTGCGGTGATGGATGCGGAACATATGAGTTTCCCGGATGACCGCTTTGACAAGGTGATTGCAGCCTATGTGGCTTCCGTGGTTCCCGATCCGGTGCGTTTGATCGAGGAAATGCGGCGGGTATGCAAACCCGGCGGTGAACTCTACATCGTGAACCATTTCCATCGCCAGGACCGCATCATCGGTACTGTTGAACGGATGCTAGCGCCCCTCTCCAGGCTGTTGGGCTTTCGGCCGGATTTCTCTCTCGAGGAGTTTGTTGCCAGCGCCGATCTGGACGTGATCGAGCGCAGCCCGGTGAACCTGTTCGGGTACTGGACGCTGTTGCGGGTCCGGAACGACAAGGTCCGCAGCACGACCGCTCCCGCCGCAACCCTTGAATTGCAGATGGAATAGCTCGTTCTTCCCTTGAAGTGATGGCCGGGGGCGGCCCCGAGGTTGGAGGAGTTCCGATAGGCTTCTTGCCCGGCCTCCGGGTCCCGTGTCCTGCGTCGCGTCCGTTTGCAACCACCTCGTTTCCAATCCAGGATTGATCTCACGCTTTTTTCTCTCCGCCGCGGGCATTCGATCAGGCACCGTCCTTTCCGGTTTCGGAACGATGTTCAGCCGCTTCACCCACAATTCACCACCCGAGCTGTATGCTTGCGTCCATTGATCGGCCGCGATCCGAATTGTTACATTCTGACTCACCCGCGGATGCGTGGTTACATTGACGGTTGACAGGAATAGGATTATGGACAATATTGGGGCAAAGTGGGTAAATGTGGGATATTATGCCACTGAGATGCCCATGCTGGCAGGGGGAGGCAGTCGGGCCGGATGTTTCAGGGCGAGCACAGGAACACCATGGATGAGAAAGGACGCGTCAACATTCCCGCCGCCTATCGTGAAACCCTGCGCTCGCGTTACGCCGACGAGCGGGTGGTCGTCACCCGCGATTACGATGGCTGTCTGCGCGCCTACCCGCCCAAGGAATGGGAGCGCAGCGTTCTGGCGCATGTGCGCAGCCGCAATATCGACGATCCCTGGCGCCGTGCCTACGAGCGCTATGTGGTCAGCGCCGCCGTCACCTGCCTTCCGGACAGGCAGGGGCGGATCCTTGTGCCGCCGACACTGCGTGAGCATGCGGGCCTGGGAAAATGCGTGCTGTTCGCCGGTGGTGCCAATCACTTCGAAATTTGGGATGCCGACCGGCGGCTGGACCAACTCAAGCTGGACCTGGCCGTATTGAGAAACGGTCCCCCTCCGGGCTGATGTGCAGACCCATACCCCTGTTCTGGCTACGGAATTCGTGGATGCTTTGTGCGTCGACCCCGATGGTCGCTACGTGGATGCGACGTTCGGTCGTGGCGGCCATTCGCGCCTGCTGTTGCGGAGACTTTCCAGCCGCGGCCGCCTGCTGGCTCTGGACCGTGATCCGGAGGCCGTGGCGGCGGCCGCGGATCTTGAGGGCGATCCCCGCTTCCGCATCCTCCACTGTGCGTTTGCCGATCTTGCACAGGCCCTGGATCGCGTGGGTTGGGATCTCGTTGACGGCGTCGGTTTCGATCTCGGTCTATCCTCGCCACAATTGGACGATGCCCGCCGAGGCTTTGCGTTCAGCCGGGCGGGTCCCCTGGACATGCGCATGGATCTGAGTGGAGGCGAGACGCTGGGGCAGCGTCTGATGCGCGTGCGTGAGCGCGATCTGGTATCCATCCTGCGCCGGTACGGGGATGAACGTTATGCGGTCCGGATCGCACGTGCCATCCTGCGTGCTCGGGACCAGGGAAGGCTTGAGAGCACCGCCGATCTCGAAAACATCTGTTTTCACGCCGTTCCACCCCAGGCGCGTCATGGCAGGACCCATCCCGCCACGCGTACCTTTCAGGCGTTGCGGATTTGGGTCAACGACGAGATGGAACAACTGGAAAAGGGGCTTGCGGCAGCCATCGATCGACTCCATCCCGGCGGACGTCTGGCCGTGATTTCCTTTCATTCCGGTGAGGACAGGCTGGTGCGCGAGATGATCGAGGCCGAGGTCCATCCCTGCATCTGCCCGCCGCAATTTCCATACTGCACATGCGGGAGGCGACCGCGCATGCGTTGGATCCGGAAGAAACCGCTGCGGGCCTCCCAAAAGGAGATCGCCCGCAATCCCCGCAGCCGCACGGCCCGCTTGCGGGTGGCGGAGAGGCTCGCTTGAACATGCACAGGGCCGTCGTGCCGTGGCTCATCACCGGGCTTGTGGTCTCCTCTCTGGCGGCGCTGCAGGTGGGGCTGTCGCAGCGGCGACTCGAACTGGCCGAGCGGCAACACCAGCTGCAACGACGTTTGCGGGGCTTGCAGCATGAAACCGATCGCTTGCGGGTCGAACTGGCCACCCTGACCCGGCCCGAGCGTATCCGGCGCCAGGCCTCAGGCAGGCTCGGCATGCGGCCGCCCTTGCCGCAACAGGTGCTGCGGCCGTGAGTCCCGCCCCCGAGATTCACATGCGACGGCGGATCGAGGCTGTGGCCGGGGTCATGGCCCTCGGGTTTGCACTGCTTCTCATTCGCGCCATCGATTTGCAGTGGTTTCAGGCGCAAAAGCTGAAGCAACTGGCGAAGAACCAACGCCAGCGAGAGTTCATTGTGGCCGCACCGCGCGGGGCCATCGTCGATCACCGCGGTCGCATTCTTGCGGAGAGTGTCCGCGTGCCTTCCATTTCCGCCATCGGCCGCGAGGTGCCGGCGGCGAAGGTTCCGCAGCTTGCCGCCGCTCTCGGCATGGATCCTGCGCTTCTTCGCCACCGTCTGCAGCGCCATCCGGGTTTTGTCTGGCTTGCGCGCCAGCTCAATCCGGCCGCAGCCAGGAAAGTGGCCGCGCTTGAGATTCCCGGCGTGCATCAGGTGATGGAATGGCGCCGATATCAGCCTTTGGGGCCGGCAACCGGTCAACTGCTGGGTTTTGTCGGTGTCGACGGGAAGGGCCTGGAGGGTTTGGAGTACAGTCTCGACACCCGCCTTGCCGGTGCTCCGGGTCGGATGCTGGTGCAATACGACGCGCGTGGCCATTCCCTGCCCGGCGCCCGCTGGCTTGTTCGACCCGTGGCCGGAAAGCGGGTGCGTCTTCTCATCGATGCCACGATCCAGAGCCTGGCCTACGCCGCATTGGCCGAAGGCGTGCGCCGCTCCGGAGCCAGGGCAGGCTCCATCGTGGTCATGCGCCCGCAGGACGGTGCCGTCCTGGCCATGGCCAATTGGCCTTCCTTCAATCCCAACGATTATCACCGCTACCATCCCCGACAATGGCGCAACCGCGCCGTCACGGATGTCTTCGAGCCCGGATCCGTGCTCAAGCCTTTCACCATCGTCGCCGCCCTTCTCTCCGGCCGCTGGCGTCCGGCTTCGCGTGTGTTCTGCGAGCAGGGTCGTTTCCGGGTGGCCGATTATGTCATCCATGACGATCATGCCGAAGGCTGGCTGGATTTAACCGGCCTGCTTGCCCGCTCAAGCAACATCTGCGCCGCCAAGCTGGCATTGGATATTGGACCCGGTCCCTTGCGGCGACTACTCTTACGCGTGGGTTTTGGGCAACGGACAGGTATTGGAATCAGCGGCGAATCCCCCGGAATCTTGCCGCCGTTGCAGCGATGGGGTCCGGTCGAGACCGCGACCATCGCCTTCGGCCAGGGAGTCGCCATCACGCCGTTGCAGCTTGCAACGGCCTTTTGCACTCTGGCCAACGGCGGTTTGCGTGTGCGCCCCAGGATCATCCACGGTGGCGGTCACGACCTTCCTCGGCGTGTCATTCCTTCGCAAGTGGCTCACGAGGTGTTGCGTATGCTCGTGCACGCGGCCGGTCCAGAGGGAACCGGAGCCCTGTCCGTACCCAGCGGCTACACCGTGGCCGGCAAGACAGGCACGGCGCAAAAGCCGGACGGGCACGGCGGTTACGCCGGGGGCAGGTTCACGGCGGTGTTCGCCGGCGCCGTACCGGCACGCGCCCCCCGGCTGGTCATTGCCGTCGTTGTCGACGAGCCGCACGGCAGCATTTACGGTGGCAAGGTCGCGGCTCCGATCTTCCGTCACCTGGCCGCGCAGGTTCTGCCCTATCTGGGTGTGCCGCCGAGACAACCCCCCACGCCTTTGCAGCCCGTGTTTGCTTCCGGTGCGAGCATGCACCCCAAGGCCATGTCTGTGGATGCGGCACCCTCCCTTTACGGATGGTCGTTGCGCGAGGTGGCCCGGCTGGCGGCGCGCAAGGGCTACCGCCTGCGAGTGCACGGCGGAGGCTGGGTGATTCGACAAAAGCCGGCGGCATTGAGCCACTTGGCGGCGGGGGGCACTTTGGAGGTATGGCTGCATGAGTGATGATCTGTCCTTGCTTGTCCGGCGCCCGCCGCAGCGGCTGAGCAACCTGGCGGGTCACGAGGGACGCCTGCACGGCGATGCCGAAATCCGGGATGTTTGCGATGATTCCCGGCGCATCCGACCCGGCGGGGCTTTTCTTTGCCTGCCGCGGACGGGCAGGAATGCCATCGATTACATCCATGCGGCCGAAGACGCCGGCGCCGCCGCCGTGATTTCCGTCGGCAGCCGTGTGCTGGACATGCCGCTGCCGCATCTGGCCCTGCCGGACATGGAGGCGGCCGGGCGCGTACTTCGCCGCTGGTTTGGGACCGAGAGAACCCGGGTGAAGGTGGTGGGGGTGACCGGCACGGACGGCAAGACCAGCGTCGCCTGGTTGCTGCGGGAGATTCTCGCCCGGAAGTACGGGCGTGCCTGGGCCGTGGGCACGTTGGGCTGGATCCGGGATACCACCGATATCCTCGATCTGGGTAACACCACACCGTCCCTGCTCACGTTGCACCGTTTGCTGGCGGCGGCGGCTGCGGCCGAGGTGCCGGTCATCGCCTGCGAGGTTTCTTCCCATGGTATCGAGCAACACCGTGTCGCGGGACTGCCTTTCCAGGTTGCGGTGTGGACCAATCTCGGACACGATCATCTGCAGTCTCATGGCGGCTTTGAAGCCTATGCCGCACTCAAGCAGGGATTCGTGGAGCACGTGCTTGCCGCCGGCGGTGTGGCGGTCTGCAATCGTGACGATCCTGAAGTCGGGCGCCGCTCTCCTCCCTCCGCCCTGTTTTACGGTCGCGGGCTCTACCGCGAGGGCCTGGAACTGGGCTGGGAGCAGGAGTTGCCCGGCATGTTGCGGCTCAAGCGTTATACCGGATCCATGGAGGAGGTGCGCATCGAGGAGATTCCCGTGGGTGACTTCCATGCCGGGAACCTGGCCGCTGCGGCATTGGCCTTGATCGCCGGCGGCCATGTGGCGATGCAGGAATTGCCCGCGCTCCTGAGCGGCATCCCCGTGCCTCCGGGACGCATGCAACCTCTGAACATCGGCCGCTGGCAGGTGTTCATCGACTATGCCCACACGCCGGAGGCCCTCACCGCCTGCCTTGAGGCCGCACGCAGACTGACCTGCGGCCGTCTGATCCTTGTCTTTGGTTGCGGCGGCGAGAGGGATCGCGAGAAACGACCGCAGATGGGGGAGATTGCCACTCGTCTCGCCGATATCGTCTGGGTGACCAGCGACAATCCGCGCGGGGAACCGGCGGCGGTCATTGCCTCCGAGATCGAGCAGGGCATGCGCAAGCCTTACGATGCCGAGGTGCATCTCGATCTTGATCGCGCCCATGCCATTCGCGAGGCGGTGTTCGCCATGCGGCGCGGCGATACCCTGGTCATCGCCGGCAAGGGGCATGAGCCCTACATGGAAATCGCAGGCAGGCGGAAACCGTGGAGCGACTTCGAGACGGCCGCCGCCGCCTTGCATGCGAAGGCGGACATGATGGAATTCCGGGCATGCGCATGAGCGGCGAGGCTCTGCAGGCGTGCACGGAAGGGTGCTGGCTGGGTCCGCCGGCGCCGGTGATCCTCGGTGTCGGAACGGATTCCCGTACCCTGAAGAAGGGGGAGGCCTTCCTGGCCCTGCGCGGGCCCCGCTACGACGGCCACGATTATGCGGCCGCGGCGCTTTCGCGCGGGGCCGTACTGTTGATCGGGGATAAGATTGGGGCGCGGGCATGGCGGCATTTGCGGGCTCCATGCCTGCTTGTCGAGGATACCCTGGTGGCGCTTGGTCAAATCGCCGCCGCCCGCCGCCGCCGTCTGCGTGCGCCGGTGGTGGCCATCACAGGTTCGTTCGGCAAGACCACGGTGCGCTCAATGCTGGCGCAGGCGCTGACCCGTCTCGGTTTCAAGATCGCGGCAACCCGTGCCAACGACAACAATCTCATCGGCGTGCCGCAAACCTTGCTGGCCGCGCCCGATGATGCACAAGCGGTGCTTGTGGAATGCGGTGTCAGCGAGCGTGGCGAGATGCAACGCCTGGGTGCGATCATTCGGCCGGACATCGCCGTCATCACCGGCCTTGCGACGGCCCACACCGAGGGCCTTGGCGATCTGGCCGGTGTCGTGCGCGAGAAATCGGTGTTGCTCCATCATGTGTCCAGGGGCGGCAAGATCGTGTTGGGGAAGGGTGTGGCCGCATTGCTCGCTGCCCACGGCGTGCATCCGGGTGGCCAGGCGCTGGAAATGGATGCTACCGGGGTGGACGTCGTGCGTGGTGATCTTCATGACGGCAGGATCCGGCTTGAGCAGCGGGGTGTCGTCGTGGAGGTCGAGGTGGAGCTTCCGGCCCCGCATTGGGCCGAGGACATGGCCCTGGCGGCGACGACGGCGCAACTCCTGAGCGGCCGCACTCTTGCGGATGTCGGCTCCGCGCTCAAGGGCTGGCACGCCGCACCGGGACGCCTGCAACGCATGCGGGGGGGGCGCGGGGAAATTGTCATCCACGACGCCTACAATGCCAATCCGGCCTCGATGGCCGCGGCCCTGGAGACACTGCGTCGGCTTCCCGGCCGCCGGTTTGCCGTGTTGGGGGATATGGCCGAATTGGGAGACGATGCCGCTACCCAGCATGCGCGGCTGGATGTCTCGGGGCTTGATGGGTTGATTTTGACCGGAGCGCGGATGCGTGCCCTTGCGACCCGGTGTGGGGCGCGCTGGCTGCCGACCGTGACGGCGGTGATCGGAGCCGTGCGGGAGTTGGATCTGCATGCCGGAGACCATGTGCTCGTCAAGGGCAGCCGCTGCCTGCGCCTGGAACGCGTGGTCGAGGCCATGACGGCGACGACGGAGCGGTGCGATGCTGTATAATCTTCTCTTTCCCCTGTCGCACCGGTATCCGGTTTTCAACCTCTTTCAATACATCACCTTCCGGACAGTCTATGCCCTGATCACCGCCCTCGTGCTGTGCTGGCTGCTCGGGCCCGCCTTTATCCGCTGGCTGACGGCGCATCAGGGGCAGGGGCAACCCATCCGTCATGACGGTCCCGTCACGCACCTTGCCAAGCGTGGCACGCCGACGATGGGCGGCGGTCTGATCC
>CAZHOU010000002.1:0-30859 GCA_964534165.1 uncultured Zetaproteobacteria bacterium | reverse complement strand
TCAATGGCCGCGCTTCTTCTCACGGTCGTGCTGCTCTTCGGCTTCCAGGGGAAGGAGATCCTGGCCCAGCCGCTGGTCATCCTGCTGCTGGCGATTCCGATCATCGTGCAGGTGTATTTCAACTCCATGCTGTCCTACGGGCTGAATCGCGGGCTCGGGGTGGCGCACGAGGTGGCGGGTCCTTCGGCGTTGATCGGCGCCTCCAATTTCTTCGAACTGGCGGTGGCCACGGCGATCGCCTTGTTCGGCTTCAAATCGGGGGCGGCATTGGCCACCGTCGTCGGCGTGCTGGTCGAGGTGCCGGTGATGCTGTCGGTGGTGGCCATCGTCAACCGCAGCAGGACGTGGTATGAATCGGGTCCGGCAATGTCGCCACAAGACGTGCCCGTGGAGGCGGGGTGTGAATAAAACTCGGGTGTTGTTTCTGTGCACCGGCAATTCCTGCCGCTCGCAGATGGCCGAGGGCTGGCTGAAGGCGCTCGCAGGTGACCGCTTCGAGGTCTTTTCCGCCGGCATCGAGGCGCATGGGCTCAATCCGCGCGCCGTGGCCGTGATGAAGGAAGCCGGCGTGGACATCTCCGGGCAGAGATCGCGGGTGCTCGATCCCGAACTCCTGAAATCCATCGACCTGCTCATCACCGTCTGCGGCCATGCCGACGAGCATTGCCCCGCGGTTCCCGCCTCCTGCCGTAAAGAACACTGGCCGTTCGACGATCCCGCCCACGCCACCGGCACCGAAGAGGAGATCATGGCCGCATTCCGCCGCGTGCGCGATGAAATACGTGCCCGTGTCGAGGCATTCGTCGCCGACGGGGCTTAATCAGCCTTAACGGAGTCACCCATAGCCATGGAGATCAGCTAGCTGATTGATGTGAAAAGCGGAAAAGCGGGGACAGTATACTTATTTCTCCGCCTTGCGCTTTCTCCCCGGCTTCAATGGCCGCAAAACTCTGCCCGCCTTTTGCTCAAGCGTAGCAAGAAAAGACTCATCGCCCAGCGGGCGGCCGGTGTTTGAGTGCTTCCTCAGCAAGCTGATGGTTGCATCATCCAGCCCGTACTCCAGATATTCCCGCCAGTTGCTCACCCGATCCAACATCGGTTTCACCCTGACCAGGCCATCATCCTTCCCGGCCAGATGGGCCCGGGCGCTGCTCCAGTCATAATCTTCCGCCCGCGCAACCATGCCTGCATGCACGGGGTTCATCTCCACATAACGAACGGCAGCCAGCAGATAATGCTCGTCCATCGGGAATGAATGAAAGCGCTCCTGCCACAAATGCCCGCGGCAATGCTCGCGCGCATTGATGTATCACGTATAGCGACGGTGCGCCTCTCCAAGCGAGGCCCGTAGGCCGTCTTCGGATGATGGAACCATGACCAGATGAACATGGTTCGTCATCAGACAGTAGGCCCATACCTCCGTCCCATGCTTGCGGCAGAATTGCGAGAGAAGCCGGATGTAAAGCGCATAATCGCCGGCGCCAAAGAACACATCAATCCTACGAACGCCGCGTTGTGTTACATGATGCGGGATTCCGGGAATAACCACCCTGGCCAAGCGTGCCATCGTAACAAGTTAGCAACACATGCCCTCATGAACAAGAAATAAGTATACTGTCCCCAATATCCGCCATTGCCGACGTAATGTTGCCCGTGCGGCGTGCGACAAACTTGTACCCCCGCCGCGAGCGAAGGCATTTCGTCAAGCAAGGAGGATCCAATGTCCATCAAAAAAACCATGCCATGGGTTGCAATGGCGACCGTTCTTGCGCTCGTCGCAGTCACGCCGGCGCGGGCCGGAGACTACGGTGACCGGGCCTCGAACAAGCTGGCGCGCGGTCTCGCCAACCTGACCACAGGCTGGTTGGAAGTGCCGAAGAACATCAGCAACGAAAGCCGCAAGAGCAACGCCGGGGTCGGTCTTACCTGGGGCACGATCAAGGGCGGGCTGCATACCGTGGGCCGCACCGCCGTCGGCGCGTTCGACACCGCAACCTTTTACGTGCCGAGCAAGGAGGTCGTGCACTCCACTTACGTGTGGGATGACTTCGACAAGGAAACCACTTACGGCAGCAGGTAACTCCGGCTGCCGCACGCCTCGCCGCTTTCTCCCGGGCGGCGGGGCACGGTTTTCTCCCCTTCCCTAACCCGCATCTTGCACGAAGGCGGAACGTATTTCAGAAGTACGAGGACAGTCAATCAAGTCATTGCAAGGAGAAGATTGCCACGGCCTCGCGGCCTCGCAATGACGAGATTGCTTCACAACACGTTTCGCTAACGGTCGCAATGACGCATTGCCATGATGTGCTCCCTGACGGCGTGCAACGCATAGGCAGTCGAGTCCTTCATGCGATGTACGGCGAAGGCTGGATGGGACGGTGCAACATGCTACCATCGGCCGGTGAGCATGCTTGAGCCGAGCGAACCGGAAACGCTGACCGTCAGCGAGCTGACGGCGCGCATCAAACGGCTTCTCGAACAAAGCTTCGCCCATGTCCGCATCCTGGGTGAGGTGTCGCGGCTGAAACGGCAGCCCTCCGGCCACATCTACTTCACGATCAAGGATGAAGGCGCCGCCATCGGCGCCGTCATCTGGCGTTCCACGGCCGCCCGCCTGGCGGCGCCGCCCGAGGAAGGGAAGCAATACATCTTCAGTGGCCATCTCTCGCTGTATCCACCGCAGGGACGCTATCAGCTCGTCGTCACGCGCCTGGAGCCCGCCGGCGGCGGCGCCCTGGCGGCGGAATTCGAGCGCAGAAAGGCCCTGTTTGCCAAACGCGGCTGGTTCGATCCGGACCGCAAGCGGCCCCTTCCCGCCCTGCCCCGGCATATCGGCATCGTCACCTCGCCCACGGCCGCTGCCCTGGAAGACGTGAAGAAGGTGCTCGCCATCCGCCCCGGCTGGTTGCGCCTGACGCTATCCCCGTGCCTCGTGCAGGGGGCCGCCGCGGCGCCGCAGATCGCACGCGCCATCAAGCGCCTCGAGGCCATGCCGGAACGGCCGGATGTCATCCTCCTGGTGCGCGGGGGCGGGAGCCCGGAGGACTTGTGGTGTTTCAACGAAGAGATCGTGGTGCGCGCCATCGTCGAGTGCTCCATCCCGATCATCACCGGCATCGGCCACGAAATCGATATCAGCCTCGCGGATCTGGCCGCTGATGTGCACGCGGCCACGCCTTCCAACGCCGCCGAACTCGCCTGCCCCGATCGCGAATCGCTGCGCCGCCGGCTGCCGCGGCTGGCCCTGCTCGGGCGGCTGCTTGCGCAGACACTGGCGCATGCGCGCAAGCGCGAGGAACACCTGCGTTCCCATCTGCACCACGCCTGGCAACTGATCCGTGACGAGCGCCGGATGCATATCGAGCGCCTGCGCACCCGGCTGCACATCGCCGCCGCCGACATCCTGAAGCACAGACGAGCCGCCGTGCATGCCCTGGCTGCGCGCCTGCGCCGGCATGAACCGCACGAGGCCCTGCGCCGCAGGCACCAGGCCCTGGACTTGCTGCGCCAGCGCCTGTATGCGAGCGCGGCGGTGATCCGCCACTACCGCAGGATGCAACTGGAGCGCAAGCGGCAGGCACTGGCCTTGCTTCCCCAACCCCTGATCGAACGTGAACGCCGGCGGCTGGCCGTGCAGCAAAACCGGCTCGTGGCCCTAAGCCCGCTGTCGGTGCTGGCGCGAGGCTATGCCCTGGCGCAAACACCGGCGGGCCGGCTGGTGACCTCGGCCGCGATGCTCCGTGCCGGCGACCCGCTGGCCGTGCGCTTCCACGACGGCAGGGCGGACACGCATGTGGATGCGGTGCGGATGGGGCCGCCTTGAGCCGCTTGATGAGAAGATATCTATTCTTTTCCACCCTGCTCCTCGCCCTCGCGGTCTGGCCGCTTGTTGCCGGCGCGCAAAGCTGGGAGGCACGGCAGGGGGATCTCTTGCGCCTCGTCCTTCCCGCCCCGTCCGGCCGCCATGTCCGGCTCACCGCCCTCGGCAAGACCTGGCCCTGGCGGCGGCTTCGGGACGGGCGACTGCTGGCCTGGATCGGCGTCGACATGGACGTCAAGCCGGGGACCTACACCCTCTTGGTACGTGCCGGGGTGAGGCACCGGCGGCACACGCTCATCGTACACAAGACCGCTTTTCGCATCTCCCGCATCCACGTGGCGCGGCGCCTGGCGCAGTTCGACGCCCGCGCCCTGGCCCGCATTCGCGCCGATCACGCCCTTCTCCGGCGTGCCTACGCCGCGTCCGTGCGGCAGGCGGCGGTGGATTTCCTGATCGCCCGCGCACCCGTCACCGGCATCATCTCCACACCCTTCGGCGCCCGCCGCTACGTGAACGGCGAAAAACGCTCGCCGCATTCGGGCGTGGACATCGCCGCTCCCGAAGGCACGCCGATCGTCAATACCCTGCCCGGACGCGTGCTGCTGGCGGCGCCGCTGTTCCTGAACGGCAACACCGTGGTCGTCGGGCACGGTCGCGGCCTGGTGATGATCTACTCGCACCTGAAGAGAATCGACGTGCACGCCGGTGAACGGCTGCAAGCCGGGGCCCGTATCGGCTCGGTGGGAAAAACCGGTCGCGCCACCGGCCCGCATCTGCATTGGGGCGTCCGTTTCCGCGGCGCCCGCATCAATCCCATGTCCCTGCTGGCACCGCCGCCGAAGGCTCAAGGCGCGGTCGTCGCCGGCGCCTCATGAGCCCGTGCCCGAGCGGCGTTGGTTCTATCTGGGGGAAATGGACTGCGACGTGCCGTTCGCCGGCGGTCGAACCGTGCGCGTCGGCGCGGCACTGACGCTCGACTCCGATCGCGCCGCCGCGGATGAACCGGTGTTGCGCTTGCTGCTGGGGCACCGGATGGATTTCCTCGCCCACGAGCAGACCCCGGCCGGCCACGCCGCCCGCATCGTGGCGGACTGGCTGAACGCCCATCCCGGTGACGAGGAAACCCGCCGCGTGGGCGAGCGCTTCCTCTCTCGCTGGCCGGGCATCCGGCGGGGCGAGGACGGCATCTGGAGACTTACGGATCTGGAAGAGCGCCGGCTCAAGTTCCACGGCCGCATGGTGGACTGCGAGGGGACAATCATCGCGGACGAGGGGGAGCATTCGCACCTGCCCGTGGAAGCAATCCTGCAAAGCCCGAACCTGCAGGTCGCGGCCTTCGGCTTTTGCCGCAAGAAAGGCCCCTGCGGCCTGCAGGATGCCTGCTTCTCGTGCCCCTTCTTCATGACCTGTGCCGAGTTCCTGCCGGCCCTGGACGCCGCCGCCGCCCGACTGAACGAAACCCTGAAGGAGGCGCTGCACGCGCGCTACCACGATCTGGCGGATACCTGCCGCCGCTCGCTGCACGCCATCCACCGGATCCATGAAGCCTTGCAACAGCCGGAGCCGAGCGATTAGCCTCAGGCAACGGCATCCCGTCGCACGCCGCAAGGCGGCCGGGGATCCTATCGGCCGTGGGGATGGGGTATGAGCGAAAAATTCCAAGACTGGCTGGCGGGCGTCTACGAGTATCGTCTGGCCCTGATCGTGGCGGCCTCGGGCTCCTTGCTGGTGGTGGTGCTGATGCTCGTCTCCTCGTGGATGATCTCGCAGCCGCCCCGGGCCGGAATCGAGAAGAAATCACCTTCTCCTTCCTTTCATCTACCGCCGAGGCCGCCTCGGACGGCGCCGCGCCCGGCAGCCGGAGAGGCCCCCACGCCGGCGGCGATCGACAAACCTACGGCCGTCGCCCGGCCGCAATCGCCCCCCGCTCCGGCGGCCCGTACAATCGGAAACCCCACTGTCCCCGCCGGCTACTACGTCCAAGCCGGGGCGTTCCGCTCCCCACAGCGGGCGTCCACCCGTCTTCAGCGACTCAAATCGGCCGGCTGGCCGGCGCGGCGCCTGAAAAAGAAAAACGGTCTGCATGCTGTGTTGATCGGCCCTTATTCCGCTCGCAAGGGGGCGGAAGGCGCCCGAAAGAAGCTCGCCGCAGTACTGCACATCCAATCCTTCATCCTGCGCATCGAAGAAAAGCGTTGAACATGCCGCCCTCCCGCGCCTGCGTGGCCGCCGGCGATCCCGCCACCAGCAGCGCCGGGGCCGAGATCCTTCGCGCCGGCGGCAACGCCGTGGATGCGGCCGTCGCCGCGGCCTGCATGTCCTTCATGGCCGAACCCGTGCTGACCGGGGCCGGCGGTGGCGGTTTTCTCATGCTGCGGCGGCCGGACGGGTCCGCAGAGCTGCTGGACGGTTTCTGCCGCATGCCGGAGCGTCGCATCCAGGCGGTGACCCACCCCGACTTTCGCGCTATCGAGGTGGACTTCGGAAACCGTATGCAGACCTTCCACATCGGGCGCGCCTCGGTGGCCGTGCCGGGGCTGATGGCATTGCTGTTCGAGGCCCACCGACGCCATGGACGCATCCCCATGCGTGAAGTGCTCGCGCCGGCCATCGAGGCCGGACGCAACGGCGTGCGCCTGAGTTGCCATCAGGCCTCGTTCATCCGCATCCTCGAACCCATCGTCACCGCCGAGGCCGAGGCAAGGAACCTGTATGCGCCCGGCGGCGCCCTTCCACGCGAAGGGGAGGTGCTCAAGAACCCCGACCTGGCCGCATTGCTGGAGCTGCTGGCCATCGAGGGCGTCGATGAAATGTACAGGGGCGATGTGGGCCGCGCCATCTGCGATGCCTGCAAGGCCGGCGGCCTCATCTCCATGCGTGATCTGGAATCGATGCGCGTGATGCGGCGGCAACCCCTCCGCCTTTCCGCCTTCGGTGGCGAGTTGATCACCAACCCCCCGCCCTCCTCCGGCGGCACCCTGATCGCCTTCACGCTCAAGCTGCTGCAATGTCTGCGGGAGGCCGGCCGCAACGAATCCCTGAACGTGCTGCTGGCCGAGTGCCTGCGCGCAACCAGCCTCGCCCGCGGCGAAGGCTTCGATCGTCGTCTCCATCAATCCGATGCGGCCGCGCGAATCCTGCACCCGGACATGCTAATGAAATACATGAATATCGTCATGGAACGAATTGATCATGTTGCGTATTCACCATCATCGGTTGAAACGGAGAGGAGCAGCGGCGGCACTACGCACATCAGTGTCCTGGACCGGGACGGGTGTGCCGTTTCCTTGACTGCCAGCAACGGCGAAGGCTCCGGTATCGTCGTACCGGACACCGGCATCCACCTGAACAACATGCTCGGAGAGGAGGACATCAACCCTCTCGGATTCCATCGCCTTGCCCCCGGAGAAACCTTGTCTTCGATGATGGCGCCGAGCATCTTCACACTCGCCGGCAGGCCGGCCCTGATTCTCGGTAGCGGTGGTTCCAACCGCTTGCGCAGCGCCATCCTGCAGGTTCTGTGCTACCGTTTTCTGGCGGCCATGGACATCGAGACGGCCGTTTGCGCCGGTCGCCTGCACAACGAGGGGGATTCACTCGATTGCGAACCCGGCGCCCTCGACGCCGAGGATGAGCACCGGCTCGAACACCTTGGATGGCATCTCCGGCATTGGCGCGAGCCATCCGTTTATTTCGGCGGCGTGCATGCCATCGCCGTGGATGCGGACGGACAGGTTCGTGCCGCCGCCGATCCGAGGCGCGGCGGCGCCGTGGCATGGGCGTAGAGGCGCTGCTCGCCCTTGGCGGTAATCTCGGCGATGTGCGGGAGGCCTTCGCCTCCGCCCGCGCATGCCTGGAGGCTGAGTCCGGGCTACGGTTGCTGGATTGCTCTCGTCTCTACCGTTCCGCCGCCGTCGGCGTGCCCGGCCAGCCCGATTATCTCAATGCCGTGCTGGCCCTGCAGGTTGAGATCGGCGCGCCGGAGCTGCTACGGCGCCTGCAGGCAATCGAGGACGCGCATGGACGCGTGCGCGGACCCGAGCGCTGGGGTGCGCGCACCCTTGATCTCGACCTACTGGCCTATGACGATACGTGCATGCAAAGTGAAGCCCTCATCCTCCCGCATCCACGCCTGCACGAACGCATGTTCGTCCTCCAGCCCCTGTGCGACATCCGCCCGCATTGGCACCACCCCGTATTGGGCCGCACAGCCGTGGAGCTTATGCGGGATTTGACCGCGCGGGGTTTCCCCTCCCTGCCGGCAGGATTAAAATGGTAGCGTCCCGTTATCACCACATCGCCGTGGAAGGTGCCATCGGCGTGGGCAAGACTACGCTGGTGCGCGCCATGGCCGCCCGTATCGGCGCCGAGACGGTGCTTGAGCGTATCGACGACAATCCCTTCATCGCCTTGTACTACGAAAACCCCGAGCGCCATGCGCTGGCCGTGCAGCTTTCCTTTCTGTTCTCCCGCTACCGCCAGTACCGGGCATTGCAGCAACAGGAATTGTTCCACCGCGGCGTGATCACGGACTACATCTTCGCCAAGGACCGCCTGTTCGCCTCGGTGACGCTTTCCGATCCCGAGTTCAAGCTCTATCAGGAGGTGGCGCGGGCGTTGCCCGTGGATGTTCCCCATCCCGATCTGGTGATCTATCTGCAGTCCACGCCGGAGGTGATCATGCAGCGCATCCGCCGCCGTGGACGTGAATTCGAAAGGGTGCTCAGCACCGAGTACTTGCAACGGATCATCGAGGCCTACGACCGTTTCTTCTTCCACTACCGCGACAGCCCCCTGCTCGTGGTGCAGACGGACAAGCTGAACTTCGCCGACAGTCCGGAAGACATCGATGCCTTGATCAGGCGCATCGGTGCCATGCGATCGCGCACCGAATTCTGGGCCGACTACACCTGAAACCCTACGGCTGCAGGCGGCGGAAGATGTCCAGCAGCCGCCGGCGCAGCGAAAGCCCGCCCTGGTCGGCGGCCGAGAGGGCCATGACCTGCAGGGCGGTTGTGTGGTTGATGGCGTAATCCCCCACATCGGTGCCACGCCCTCGATTCATGCTGCGCATGAGTTCCATGGTCTGCCGGAAGCGCTCGAGCTTCGCCTCATTGCCGAATTCATAGACGGCAACGCCGACACCGAGCGTGCCCTGCCGGATCCAGGCGGAAAGGGCGTAATCGCCGCCGGTGGCCACGGCCGGGGTCTGCTGCACGTGTGATACCTCGAGCCCGGCGGACCTAAAGGCCTCGATGACCCGCTCGGCCGGAATGGCCACATGCGGCCGGTGCTGCCGTTCGAGTTCGAGAATCCGCTGCAACTGCTGCTGCCCCGGCGGATGCACCGACTGGGCACGTGCGCAAAATGGACCGAGACCCGTGGAAACTGCAAGCATCACGAAAATGCAAAACAGAGCCATCTCAAACCTCCAGCAAAACGGTTTCTGTGTGGCCCCAACAGGGTGCCATCGGAAGAGTATTTCCATGGCCCTTTGCGCATGCCATTGGGTTGCACCCTTTCCTTTATCGCCGTTGGAGCCACGGAATTGGTCCCTGGACCTCTAGCTTGTATGGCTTTCGAGGATCAGCCTGAGACCAAATATGTGTAAAATTTCCAAGAGAGGCTTTTGACACCTGAACTGAAATATCCCCGGCATGCACCCATATGTAACAATAATAACTATGAATTTCGTAAGGCTTGGCCCTTCCACCCAGATTGATTTTGACTTCCAAAACCTGGTTAACGTTGCCGGTGCCGTCGGGATTTTTCGCTACAGGAATCCCCTCGGCTCCAGCAGCCACTTTCATACTATCCCGCGCAGGTGGCGGCATTTCTTCCTTAAAAACCCAGCAAGCCACGCCCGCTTTATCCACCTCCGGGCTCAGGTTCTTAAGCTCCAGTGGCACCTTGAAGATAAAATCAGGCGCCTCCTCGCCGGCCGCATGGGCATTGGCGGCTAGGCCGAGGCCCACAGCCATGCACATAATCCATATTTTTCTCATCGTACACCTCCTTATTACGGATTTCCTGCCAGACCGAGGCCCGTCATTTTCAGGGGTTCGGTCCGGATGATACGCCGGCCGAGGCTGGTCATCGTGAGTGGCTCCGTCTCAATTACCCGCCTTCCCAGACCCGTCATCTGGAGGGGTTCGGTCTGGATCTCACGTCTGCCGAGGCCCGTCATTTGCAATGCCTCTGTTTCAATTTCCCTGCGGCCCAGGCCCGTCATTTTTAGAGAATCGGTGAGAATCTCCCTTCTCCTGAGCCCGGTCATCTCCAGCGGCTCTGTTTGGATCTCGCGCCGCCCCAGACCCGTCATTTGCAATGCCTCTGTTTCAATCTCCCTGCGACCCAAACCGGTCATCACCAGCGGCTCGGTGACAATCACGCGAGGTTCCGCAGGTTGGGTTTCCTCCGGTTGACCGGCCGATGGCTGCTGCGGGATAGATTCGCCTTGTTGCTGCGATGATGGTCCCGTCTCTTCGCCCGATTGAGGTGACACCCCAGTCCCTTCCGCTGTCTCGGGCGGGCGGCCGGACCGACTCCCCGGCTGCGGTGCAGCAGGCCGGATATTCCCCGGAGGCCCAACCCGCGCGGTTCCCGGCTGCGGGCCTTTCACATGCTCCCGGCCCCGACCGGGAGCCTCACCTTTCGGCTTTTCGGAGGGCTGTTCGACAGCGACAAGGGGCGGCGGGCGGCGCGGAATCGCAATTCGGGCGCGCCCCAGCTCCAACACCGCCACGGACGGTGGCGGCCGTCTGTGCCGGCGCTCGACCTTCGGCAGGCCTACGCCCGGCCGCAGCGTCGGCCGCGCAGCCCCACCCTTCTTTGGTGCCAGAATCGCCACAGTGCCCGCCGATGAACCCTGCCGGAAGATGGCGACGGCCAGCTCCTCCCTCTTCTTCCTGGATTGCAGGGCGGCGATCTGCCGCCTGTAACGCTGGTCGATCTCGTTCACGGCCCGTGCCTGCTCGCCGATGATGCGCTCAAGCTCCTTTTGATCCCGCCTCTCCAAGGCCCGCTTCCTGCGCGGCTCGTAGCTTTTGAGTACGCGCTGGATTTCCTCTTGCTCCGCTTCATTAAGCTCGCGGATCTTTTGTTTGATCCGGTTTCCCGCCTCTACCTCGGCCTCATCCAGCCGCTTCATTTCTTTCAGCCAGTGGCGGCGCTTCTTCTGCCACTCTTTATACAGCACACGCTTTTGATCCTGGTAGCGCCGATAGATTTCGTTGCTCCTGCGGTGGGCTTCAAGCCGCGGCAGCCCTTCCTGGTTCAGCCTGTCCATGGCCTGCTGGTAGGCGTGCAGAAGATCCTCGTCCCTTTGATGGTGGGCGGCATCCACGCGATCCAGTTCGGCGTTCAACTCCGCCCGCAGCGCCTTGAGTGGGGATTTGGCGGCGGCGGACGTGGCTGGGGTGGAAACGACCATCAACCCAAGGAAAGGAACAAGCCATCCCCATGCCGGTCGGTGGATCATCATGCGCAAGCGCGGACTCCTTTCCGAAAGGTATATGTCGCATATAGCAAATGGATTCTTGCCCTGCAACACGAAGCGGCCGCCGCGCATCTTGCATTCTACCGGGTCAAGGGATAGAAACGGCGGCCATGCGAATCCTTGCCGTATGCCTGTCCGTGCTGCTCATGCAAACGGCCTTCGCCGCCGAATTTGAAATCTTCCAGTCGAAATTCCAGCCGCTCAAGCTGGCCTGGCTTGTGGACGACACGGGAGTCGATCCGGCCCCGGCCCAACTGTTCTCGCATGTCGTCCGCCACGACCTGGAATCGAGCCGGGCGTTCGCCGCTCTCGATCCGCTCGGCTTTCTCACCGATGCGCACGAACTCGCCGGCCATGTGGATTACAGCGACTGGCGCCTCATCGGCACGGACATCCTGGCCTTTGCCGTCCTGGAGAGGAACGATTCCGGTTGGCAGGCCACCCTCGAGGTGCACGATCCCTTTCGCAACAAACAATTGTTGAAGACGAAACTGGACGCCTCTCCGCGGGCGTTGCGCATCCTGGCGCACGAGGTCGCGAACCGCATCTACAAGGCTGCCACCGGCATCGACGGTGATTTCACCAGCCACATCCTCTATGTGCGCAAGCACGGCGATCTGGCGGATCTGATCTACATGGATCAGGACGGCGCCAACCGCCAGGCCGTGGGCCGGAACTTCACCCTGTTGCTTTCCCCGGACTGGTCCCCGGACAACACCCGCGTGGCACTGAACACCTATGTGGGCAACCGTCCGCGCCTGGAGATCTTCGACCTCGCCACCGGCAAGCGCCATGTCTTCGGCGCCTTCAAAGGCCTGAACAGCACACCGGAATGGTCGCCGGACGGGCGCTCAATCGCCGCCACGCTGTCGCCGCACGGCAACAGCGATATCTACATTTACAGCCTGAGCAGCCATAAGTGGCGGCGATTGACCCACAGCCGCGCCATCGACACCACCCCGACCTGGTCGCCGGACGGGAAATGGATCGCCTTCACCAGCGATCGCAGCGGCTCACCGCAGATCTATCGGATACGCCTGCGCGACGGGCACGTCGAGCGCATCAGTCGCGTGGGTCATTACAACACCTCGCCCGCATGGTCGCCGCACGGGGACCGGATTGCCTTTGTGGCGCTGAAAAACTGGCAATACGCGCTGGCCACGATGCGCCTGGACGGCAGCGGCATCCGTTATCTGGCCACCGGCGGCCACATCGAGTCACCTTCATGGTCGCCAAATGCACAGATGTTGCTATTCTCACGCCAGGTGAAAGGAATCCGCAGTGTGTATAGAGTGCCCAGTTGGGGAGGCAAGGCGGAAGCCATCACACCCGCTAATGAAGATGCATCGGATCCTGCATGGTCGCATTGAGGCCCGGGAAACGAAGTAAAACTGAAAAAAGGGAGGAATGCAGATGAATTTCAAACACCCCATGAGCCTGGGAATGGCTCTGATCCTGGCCGCTGGCATGTTGGCCTCCGGCTGCGCGAAAAAAGAGGTGGTCGGCGCCGCCACGCCCGCAGGAGGCGCGGCCGCGGCCACGGCGGGAGGGGCGGCCATCAAGCCGTCGACGACACCGGCGCCCGGGACGGCTGCCGTCGCGGCCGAAGTGCAGGAACCTTCCTCGCACAGCGTGTATTTCGCCTTTGACAGCGCCAAACTCGATGCCGCGGCGCAGGCGATCCTCGATGCCAACATCGCCTGGCTGAAGGCACATCCAGCCACTTCGATCACCATCGAGGGCAATTGCGACGAGCGCGGCAGCCGTGAATACAATCTGGCGTTGGGCCAGCGGCGCGCGGACAGCGTGCGGGACTACCTCGTCGCGCACGGCATCCCCGCGGACAAGATCAGGACGGTGTCCTTCGGTGAGGAACGTCCGGTCTGCACGGGTACCGGCGAGGCTTGTTGGGCCCAAAACCGGCGTGCGGATATTGTCGTCCAATAGGAACGCTCGTCATTCTTTTCTCTCAGGGCGGCCACCGGCTCTTCCGGTGGCCGTCTGTTTGGCGCTCCTTCTTCTCACCGCCTGCGCCGGAAAACATCCGGAGACCTGGCAGGAGGATCGGGCACGGATCAACCACGCCCTCAAGCAGCTGAACAAGCAGCAGGCCGTGCTTGCGTCGGAGCTGAAAACCGTTTCGATGCGCATCCGGGTCGAAAGCAGTCGGAAAACGGAGGCAAGGTTGGCGGCGCTGGAAAAAAGCCTGCACCAACTGGAAAAGCGCATGCGGCTGGTGGAACGCACGCTCGTGACCCAGGAAGCCGAGTTGAAGGCCTTGAATGCGGGCATGTACAGGCTGCAACGGAGCACGGCGCAATTGCAAAGCCGGACACGGAGATTGAAAAGATCCAGGCAGGCTACAAAGCGCGTGCTGACGAAAAAAATCAACAAACTCGCCGGCGCCATCGTGCGCGCCCCCTCGGGTGAGGCTGCGACGACACCCGGTGAGGAAGAGAAAAACCACTACACCGCCGCCTATCTGGCCCTCAAGAGCGGACGCTACGATGAGGCGATCAACGGTTTCCGGAAACTCCTCGCCTCCTATCCCAAGGGCGAATACGCCGACCAGGCATGGTATTGGCTGGGGGAATCCCTTTATGCGCAGCGGCACCTCAAGCAGGCCATCACCGCTTTCAGGCGCGTGGTCAGGCACTACCCTCGCAGTACCAAGCATGCCGCCGCCCAGCTCAAGCTCGCCCTGATCCTCGGACAGACCTCGCACAAACGCGAGGCCCGAGCCGAACTGCAGCGCCTGTTGAAGATGCATCCGGACAGCGCCGAGGCGGACCAAGCTCGGGCCCTGCTCAAGGCGGCGCCGAAATCCAAACCCGGCCAACAGAATCATCAGGGACGCAAGGGATAGATTGTCCAGGACAGGCGCACAAAAAGTCCGTATTTACGAGATTTACGACAGCATCCAGGGGGAGAGCACACTGGCCGGCATGCCGTGCACGCTGATTCGCCTGGCCGGTTGCCCGTTGCGCTGCAGCTATTGCGACACCCCTGCGGCCATCCCCTTCGGCAGCGGTGAGGAACACGAGATCGACGCCGTCGTGGAGGAGGTTCGGCGGCGCGATCGCCCCCTGATTCTGGTCACCGGCGGCGAACCGCTGGCACAAAGATCCTGCATGCCGCTCCTAAGCCGCCTGGCCGACATCGCTCCGACGATCCAGCTGGAGACATCGGGGGTCTACGACATCCGCCGCACCGACCCAAGGATCCGGCGCATACTCGATATCAAGACGCCCGGAAGCGGCGAGAAACGCCGCAACCGCTGGGAAAATCTCACAGCCTTGAAAGAGGGGGATGAAATCAAATTCGTCGTCACCAACCGCTCGGACTACCAATGGGCGCTGAATGTATTGCAGCATCACCGGCCGTCTGTGCCGGTGCTTCTCTCCCCGGCTTGGGGAAGTGTCGAAGCCTCCGATCTGGTTCGATGGATTCTGGACGACCATGCCCCGGTCCGCTTGCAACTGCAGCTGCACAAATACATCTGGGGTCCGCAGGCAAGTGGCGTATGAGCGGCTCCGTCGGTGTGCAAGACAAGGCGGTGGTGCTGTTGTCCGGCGGTCTGGACTCGAGCACGGCGCTGGCATGGGCGGTGCGCGAGAAGGGCTGGGATTGCCACAGCCTGGCCTTCGATTACGGCCAGCGACATCGCATCGAACTTGAAGCCGCAGCTCGGGTGGCCGCGGCATTGGGCGTGCGGGACCACCGCGTGGTCCACGTCGGACTGGACGTCATCGGCGCCTCGGCCCTGACCGCGGAAATCGAGGTGCCGAAGGATTCGACCAGCAGCGACAGCATTCCCGTCACCTATGTTCCCGCCCGCAACCTGATCTTCCTGGGCTTGGGTACGGCCCTGGCCGAGAGCATCCGGGCCCCGCATCTCGTCATCGGCGCCAACATCATCGATTATTCGGGCTACCCCGACTGCCGACCGGAATTCTTCTCCGCCTTTACGAACGCCGTCCGCCTGGGCACCAAGGCCGGGGTCGAGGAGCGGCCGTTCTCGATCGAGGCCCCACTCATCCATCTGCGAAAATCGGAAATCATCGCCCTCGGGTTGCGGCTTGGCCTCGATTATGGCCTCACCCACTCCTGTTACGACCCTTCCCCGGACGGTGCACCCTGCGGTCGATGCGATTCCTGCCGTTTCCGGCGCCAGGCCTTTGCCGAATTGGGGCGGAAGGATCCGCTTCCCTATCCCCTTAAGGGTGAACGGTGATTGGTGATCGGTGATTGGTGAATTATCTGTTATCTGATCCCTGAACCCTGACCCCTGCCCCCTGAACCCTGTCCCACTGACCCCTGATCCCTGAACCCTGCATGAAACATCGGGGACATGAATGCTTGCCATCGCCATCGACTCGTCTACGATTCCTCAAAGGGGTGGCAGGGCAGAACAAAACTTGGAGGAATCGGTGCTGCGCATCACTGCCATCATACTGCTGTATGTATGTTGCATGTCCCCCGCCCTGGCCGGTCCGCGACCCGATGTCGCCGCTTGGCAATTGCCGCACGTGCATTATCCTCCGGGCAACCCCTACACCAAGGCCAAGGCCGAACTGGGGCGGATGCTCTTCTTCGATCCCCGACTGTCCAATGATCCATCCCAGACCTGCGCCACATGCCACAACCCCGGACTCGACTGGACCGACGGCATGCCACGCGCCATGAGTGGCGGTCACGCGCTCAGCAGGCACACACCGAGCCTGGTCAACATCGGCTACAACAAGGCCTTCTTCTGGGACGGGCGCGCCAGCCGACTGGAAGATGCGATCCTCCAGGATATTTTGTCTTCACGCGCGGGTAGGGAACAGTCCGAAGAGGAAATCGTGGACCGCCTGTCCGCGATACGCGGCTACCGTCTCGCCTTCTGGAAGGCCTTTGGCAGCAACAGCATCACCATGGAGCACATTTCGCAGGCTCTTGCCACATTCGTCCGCGGGATCGTCTCCCGCACCAGCGCCTTCGATCGCTGGCTGGCTGGAAAGAAATCGGCCCTGTCGCCGAGCGCCCGGCGGGGTTTTTCGTTGTTTAACGGCAAGGCCGGTTGCGTCCGATGCCACAGCGGTCCGACATTCACCGATTCGTCCTTTCACAACACCGGCATCAACAGCATCGACCCCGGACATTTCGAGGTTTCCGGGAAGGAAAAGGACCGCAATGCCTTCAAGACACCGGGCCTGAGGGATGTGGCCCTGACCGCGCCGTACATGCACAACGGTACGAAAAAAACGCTGCGAGACGTGCTGAACTTCTACAATCGCGGCGGCGACAGGGTCGATTCCGGCAATGAATTGGGGCCGCTGCACTTGAGCCACCAGGAAGAACAGGATCTCATCGCCTTTCTGAAAAGCCTGACCGGCAAACGCGTGGAAACCGCCATCCCGATCCTGCCCGTGAGCGAATAGGATGAATGACCGCAGCCACGGTTGCCTCACGGCTGCGTGTCAAAGCGATTGCGCCAGCATCGTGAAGGCCTGATTGACACTCCGGCGCCGGATTTCGGCGCGCGACCCATGAAAACGACACAGCCTCGTCGATAGGCCTCCGTCGGGGAGGGCCGTGGCGATCCACACCGTTCCCACCGGCCTTTCATCGTCCCCCCCACCGGGACCGGCGATCCCGCTCACCGCCACGCAGGCGTGGCGTTCATCCCGGCCGGCGGCGGCCATGGATTCCACCACCTCGCGACTGACGGCGCCGAATTTCCTTAGCAATCGCCCGGGCACACCGAGCAATCTTCGCTTGGCTTCGTTGCTGTACACGGTCCAGCCGCAATCGAGCACGCGTGAGGCACCGGGCATTCTGCTCAAGCGCTCGCTCATGCCGCCGGCGGTACATGATTCGGCAAAGCGGACCCTGAAACCGCGGCTTTCGAGCCGATCCACCAGCGTTTCCTCGGGAAGCTCTCCGCGTGCGTTCAGCAGGCAGGACTCCATGCCGACACGGGGCTTTGGATCGGCGCTCAGACCCGGCTCGAGGGGCAATTCGCCCTCCTCATCTGCATAAATGTACAGCGGTTGCATGGAACCGCTGCCGTTCAATTGGAAGATCCACTCCTCGCGCCGATAGACGATGTCTCCGAGCGGCAACAGCAGCACCCTTGAGTTGCCTTCGGCGGTGTAGCACCAGCCGCAGCGTTGCGGGTTGTCGAGGGCGAAGGCATCGGCCCCCAGCAGACCGCGCCTGCCGTCCGCCTGCGGTCGTATACGGCGGCCGTGGTACAGGGCCACGCGCATCAATTCGGATTCGCGGGCAAAGAACACGCGCCAGTCCGCCTTCTGCTTCCAGGTTTCCCTGGCCAGCAGATGCACATCGACCTGCGCGGCTCCGGCGGCACGTATCCAGGCCGCAATCCAGCCCGGTCCGATGCCGGCCGTGCTCAGGGAGCTGATTCCCGCTTCGCTGACGACCAGTTGCGCCCGCATCGCCGCTGTCATGTCAACCGCCGCGGCCGAGCAGCCAAGAAAGAAAGGCCAATGCGGCAGCGGCATACACGCCGGCCGCCAGATCGTCGGCGTGAATCGCCCACCAGTCGGGCCCCACGTGTTCCAGTCTCCGGATCGGCCATGGCTTCAGAATATCGAAAAAGCGGAATGCCACAAAGGCGGAGAGGAAGGTCGTGAAGGCGAGAGGAAGAAACTGCAACGAGAGCAACAGCGAAAGCCATTGCCCCAACCATTCATCGACGACTACCCAGGAGGGATCCTTGTCGTTGCCGGCGGGTAGGAGGATGTGCGTGGACCAGCAGGCCGCGGGCAAGAGCAGCAACCACGCTGCTCCCAGCGCGCCCACACCCAGATGCCGGAAGATCAGCCAGGCGACAAGCGCCGCCGACATACTTCCCCAGGATCCTGGCGCAAGCGGCAGCCAGCCGCTGCCGGCCCCGGCGGCCGTCCAGCGCGCCAGCCCATCCCGGAAACTAGAAATGTTTGTAACCCGGGTTGGCAGGGTGCACTTTTCGACCGTGCAAATGGATATGCACGCCCCGCCCCTGCCGGCATTCGCCAATCACCGTGGCCATGGTCGCAAGTTCATCCCCAAGCCTTTTGGGAGCCGCGAACAAGAGGGCGTAATCCTCGCCGCCCCCAAGCATGTGGCGAACGGCCTCCTTCTCCCCGACCTCCTTCTTCAACACCCGAAAACCGGGCACTTGCGCGAGATTGAGGTGCACGGCGACGCCGGAAGCCGTGGCCAGGTGGCGGGCATCGGCGTACAGGCCGTCGCTGACATCGATGCAGCATCGCACACCCATGGCCAACAGGCGCGCCCCCTCCGCCACAAGGGGACGAACGTGACGGAAGGCCGTGACAAATCCGCCTTCGCGTTCTCCCTGCAACCACAACTCAAGACCACGCGAGGCCAGGCCCACACGGCCGCAAATCCACAACCCATCGCCGGGTTTGGCGCCATCGCGGCGCATGGCCCGATCGTGGGGCAGTGTGCCGCCCACCGTCACGGAAAGAGCATTCACCGGCGCGCGGACGACATCCCCGCCGGCCAATTCCAGTCCTGCTTCCCGCAGGGCCCCCGCGGTCCCTGCTCCCATACGATCCGCGGCCTGCGAATCGACGGCCATCACCCCCAGCCATGCCCACAACGGCGCCGCCCCCATGGCGGCCATGTCCGAGAGGGCGGCGTTCACGGCTCGACGGCCTGCATCCTCCAACGAAAAGTCCTGTGGCCAATGCACACCCTGCACGGAGGTGTCGGTGCTGATCGCGAGATCCTGGTCCGCGGGCAGCCTGTGGATGGAAGCGTCATCGCCGCCCGGCAGGATGGTTGTGGGCTGCACAAACGGTACTCGGCGCCGAAAGGCGTGTTCGATCAGCTCGAATTCATCCATCGGCGGGGAATGCGATCATGCCCGTGAAGGCTTCGCTTCCTCTTTGCGCAGTTCCCGAGCCAGATGATCGAGAACACCGTTGACAAAACCACGCGCCGGTTCGTCGGCGTAGACCTTGGCCAGTTGCAAGGCCTCGTTGATGATGACGCGATACGGGATCTCCAAACGATTCAGCATTTCCCACACCGCCAGACGCAGAACGTTGTGCTCGATATGGGCGATGCTGCTCAAGCTGCGACCGCGCACGGCACCGCCGATGATGCGGTCGAGTTCCTCCACCTGCGAAACCACGCCGTAGACGAGTTCGCGCAGGTAATCCGCATCCTGATCGCCCCGGCCCGCCTCGCGCAGGCGGTCGGCGAGCAGGGACGGCACCATGGACGCATCCTGGCCCGAGCTGTGCCAGGCGTACAGGATCTCCAGGGCCGATTGGCGGGCCTTGTGGCGATTGGCCAATCAGCGCTCCAATGTCTTCAACAAGTGTGCGACTTCCACGGCCGTCAGCGCCGCCTCTTCCCCCTTGTGACCGCAAGCGCCGCCCACACGCTCGCGCGCCTGCTCCACCGAGTCCACGGTGAGGACACCGTTGCCGACCCCGACATCGCCACGCAGGGCCACGGCCCCGATCATGTCCATGCAAACCCGGGAGACATGCTCAAAGTGGGCCGTATCGCCACGGATCACGCAGCCCAGACACACGATGGCGTCGAAGCGGCCGCTTTGGGCCATGCGTGCGGCGACGGTGCCGATCTCGAGCGCCCCCGGCACGCGGAAGATCCGTACATCCCGGCCACCGCGGCTCTCCAGCGCCGCGCGCGCGCCGGCGAGCAGGGCCTCGGTGATTTCAGCGTTGAAACGACTGACGACGATGCCGATGCGCAGCCCGCCCGCATCCAGATCCCGGGTCGGTTGCGGAGCATTCCGGCTCACCGGGCTTTGCCTTTCCGGACCTGAAGAATATGCCCGAGCTTGTCGCGCTTGGTCTTCAGATAGGCGATGTTGTCCTCGTTGGCGTTGATTTCCAGCGGCACGCGCTCCACGACTTCCAGTCCATAGCCGTCGAGGCCGATGATCTTCTTGGGATTGTTGGTCATCAGACGCAACTTGCGCAGGCCGAGATCGCGCAGAATCTGGGCCCCGATACCGTAGTCCCTCAGATCGGCGCGGAAGCCGAGCTTCTTGTTCGCTTCCACGGTATCGTGGCCGGAATCCTGCAGGCGGTAGGCGCGCAGTTTGTTGAACAGGCCGATGCCTCGCCCTTCCTGGCGCAGGTAGAGAATGACCCCGCGGCCTTCCGCGGCGATTCTCCGCATGGCGGCATGGAGCTGCGAGCCGCAATCGCAGCGGCGGGAGGCAAAGACATCGCCGGTCAGGCACTCCGAATGCACGCGCACCAGGCAGGGAGTGTCCCCGTCCGGTTCACCCATCACCAGGGCCACATGCTCGGCCGCGTCGATGGCGTTCGTGTAGCCGACCATGTGAAATTCCCCGAATTCCGTCGGCAGCCGCACCTCGACTTCCCTCTTGACCAGGGAATCGTGCTTCAGGCGGTGGCGGATGATGTCGGCGATGCATCCCAATTTCAAATGATGTTTGGCGGCGAAGGCCTTCAATTCCGGCATCCGGGCCATCGAACCGTCCTCGTTCATGATCTCGCAGATGACCGCGGCCGGACGCAATCCCGCCAGCCGCGACAGATCGACGCTGGCCTCGGTATGGCCGGCACGCACCAGCACCCCGCCCGGCTTGGCCATCAGCGGAAACACGTGCCCGGGACTGACGACATCCCGTGGACCGGAGCCCTCATCGGCGGCGACCCGAATCGTCTGTGCGCGATCAAAGGCCGAGATGCCGGTGGTGACCCCTTCCGCGGCCTCGATGGAAACGGTGAAGGCGGATTTGAACTTGGCATTGGAATCGGCCACCATCAGAGGCAGTTGCAGGCGCTTGACCTGTTCTTCGGTCAGGGCCAGACAGATCAGGCCGCGGGCATGCGTGGCCATGAAGTTCACGGCCTCCGGCGTCACCCATTCGGCCGCCATGACGAGATCGCCCTCGTTTTCGCGGTCCTCGTCGTCGGCGAGAATGATCATCCGCCCGGCGCGAAGTTCCTCGATCAGCTCCTCACAACTTGCAAGACTCATTGTTCTCCAGCCTCGGTTCCAACGTTCCGGAATTGCAGCAACCGCTCCACATAGCGGGCCAGCAAATCGGTTTCGATGTTGACCCTATCACCCCGGCGCAAATCACCCAAGTTCGTGTGCGCAAGCGTATGCGGAATCAGATTGACCTCGAAGCCGTCCCGACGCACGGCATTGACGGTCAGGCTGACGCCGTTGACGGCCACCGATCCCTTCCAGGCCACATAGGGGGCCAGCTCCGGCGGCAGGTTGAAATCGAGGCGGCGATGCTCCCCCGTCTCGCTTGAGTCTGCGACCGTCCCCACACCGTCCACATGACCGCTCAAGAGGTGGCCACCCAGGGCATCGCCGAGGCGCAGGGCCGGCTCCAGGTTGACGCGGCGGCCGATCCGGGCGTCCCCAAAGACGGTCCGGGCGAGGGTTTCCGGAGACAAGACAACCTCGAAAACGGCGGCATCCATGGTCGTCAGTGTCAGGCAGCAGCCATCCACGGCGACCGAATCGCCGGCACGCCAGTCCGCCATGTCCAGCCCGGTCTCGATTCGCATGTGCGCTTGGTCGCCCTCCCGCCGGATGGCGGCGATCCGACCCACATCCTGGATGATGCCTGTAAACACGGTCGTGATGGTAGCCTCAAGACGGCCCGCAACCAAGCGATCCGCCGCCCTGGGGATCGTCCCGGTGGGGAACAAGCAAGCGGCCGAAGGCGGCGGCCACCTCCTCGTAGATCGTCTCGACCTCCCCGGCATAGCGACGCGAGAAGTGGAACGGCGCCAGCCAGGACACACCGGACGCGGCGGCGATCTCCCCGCATGCGCGCGCGGTGAGATGGCCGGTTTTCTTCGCCTGCTCCGCATCCGCCTCCACAAAACAGGCTTCACAAAACAGAGTATGGGCATCCCGGGCCAGGGCCTGCAAGCGCCGGCGATTGGCATCCGTGTCGGCGAGATCCGTGGCATACACCAGTTTCCGCCCCGGCCCGATGAGCGTGAGTTCCTCGGCCAGTTCCGCGGCCGTGGCCACGCGCCCATCCGGCAAACGGATTTCCGCCTGTCGCTCCCGGGCCCGCAGGCGAGCCTTCAGCGTCGTCAGCCACGGACCCGGTTCCAAGCCCAACTGCTGCAGCCGGTCCTTGCGAATCTTGATCTCCATCTCGGGCTCGAAGGCATAGGCCAGAACCGGTGTATGGTGATCGAGCTGCACCGCGCGCACACGGAATCCGGGCTGGCGCAGCACGACTCCCTCTTCCAGGACGTTATCCCGCAGGCGCACGAGGGCACGCCCGCCGGCCCGCATGCGGTAGCGCCGCAGATGCTCCCCGTGCCATTCCAGCACCTCGAAACGCGGCGCCCGCTCGGCGATGCGGTCCCAAAGTACACCGCGCAGGAACCCATTCACATGCCGGGCCAGACCGGGAGGGCCGTATAGGCGGCAGATGGATTCCTCACCGATGCGCATGCGCAAGAAGGTGAGGAAGCCGCCGATGTGGTCGATGTGGGCATGGCTGATGAAGATGTCCGTCACCTGGTGCGCATGCCGGGCCGGCAGGCGCGAACAATCACCGAGATCGAAGAGGAGGCCGCGACGCTGATGCCGCATGCGCGCATGCAGCAGCGGATCCCCGAAGACCCCGTTCACGAGTTGCACATCGACAGCCCCAACCCGGGTGGCAAGCGATGTGGAAACGAGACCGGAAGCCGGCGATGGGCCAACTTCCAGGGGGGTTCCGAGCACGGCGTACGCCGGCGCCGTCTGCAGGAATCCGGCGGCGGAGCGGCACGCATCCCGCACCAGGATGGCGTCGAATGCAGCGGGCGGGGCCGGCGCCCGGATCCACAACCGGCCCGACTCCAGGCGCAACGCTTCGGCCATCTGTTGCGTCTCTCCCTGATGCAACAAGGCGATCTGCCTGCCGTTCCAGGCATCCTCGACCGTCCGCGGCGGCGGCGTGCCGAGCAACGGCACGGATTCGATGGCCAGAATGTGGCGTTCTCCCCGTTGCAGGTATTCCTCCCAGAGCCGCGTGCGTTCCCGCGCCCGCAGCCTGGCCCCGATACGGCCGCTCCCCGCGGCGCGCACCAGGAAGACGTCCACCGCCAGCGCCCGCAACTCGGCCACAAGAGGCGGCCGGCGATGCGCAAAGGCAAGCAGCAACACTCCGTCGGCGCCGGTCGCCGTCAGCAAACCGGAAAGAAGCTCGGCACCCGCCACACCGCGAACCACACCGGGGGCGTCGATCAACAAGGTGCCGCGATCAACCCGAGTTGCCAGGCGACCGACCGCCTGCGCAAGCGGCATACGGAAGCGGCCCGCATTCAGCGTGCAAAGTGCCTCGATCGCCTGCAGGCGCCAGGCATCCTGCCGCCACAATCCCAGGGAAACGGCACCGGGTGGGCCGAATCCGGGGGAACCGGGATCGGCGTTGATGCCGAAGCAGATGCGTCCGGCGGCGGTGAGTCGATGCGCAAGCCGCGCGACCAGGGTCGTCTTGCCGGCGCCCATAGGGCCGAAGACCAGAAGCCGGCGATCCTCCGCAAGGGCCGCGGCGGCGATTTCCTCCGGATCGTCCAAGCGGGGGAAGGAGCGGTCGTTCATCCCCGCCTCCGCTTCAGAATAAGCCGGCCCGCATCGTCGAGGCCCACGTGGGTGCCCAGGTGGCTGCTCTCGCGATCGAGCACCGAGGCGAGCCACCGCGCATCCTCCGCCGAGGCCCGCTGCACGCTCAAGCGTCGGAGCCGTGTCGGCACCATCTCGAGCGCCTGCAGATGCCCGTCCTCCGGCGCCAGGAACGGAAAATACATCAGACCGAGATCGCCGCGGTATTGTTCGTAGCCGCCGATGCCTTCGTAGTCGTTGATGAAATCGCCGCAGCCGTAAAGAACGAGACGATCGCGGTACACTTCGAGACCCTTGACATGGTGCGAGGAATGCCCGTGCACGACATCGATGCGGGCACGATCGATCAATGCATGCGCAAAGCGGCGCTGCTCATCATTGATCTCGTATCCCCAGTTGCCGCCCCAATGAATGGAGGCGATGGCGATGTCGCCGTGCCGTTTGTGGCGTCGGACCTCGGTGGCCAGCTTCTCCGCCGTCGCCTCGGATAGATCGGACAGAAGATGAAAGCCGCCTCCCCTCTCCGTGGCCGCCCATTCGGGAGGCACACCGCTGTCCCCGGTGCACATCGAAAACACCAGCAGTCGACAGCCGCCGGCGACCGTCTTCAGCGCCGGCGCCGCGGCCCGGTCGCGATCGGCGCCGGCTCCGGCATGCCCGATCCCCGCCGCTTCCAAGGTCGCCAGGGTCTCTTCCAGTCCGGCGAGGCCCCAGTCGAGGACATGGTTGTTGGCCAGCGCACAACAATCGATGCCGGCGGCGGTGAGAAAGGAAACGTTGGCCGGATGCATGCGATAATGGATCCCCTTGCGAACATCATAGCTTTCGCTTTCCGTCAGGGCCGTCTCCAGGTTGACGAGGCGGAAATCCGGGCGCCGCCGCATAAGCTCCACGAGGGCCCAACCCCAGACCTCGCGCTCCTCGACCGGCTTTGCGAGGACCCCGCTGCGCTGCTCGGCCAGGGCGACATAGATGCGGGCATCGCGCACGTAGGGTTCATGCAGGCGCGGGTTGCATGGATGGGGGAGAATCTGATCGATGCCGCGGCCGCACATCACATCGCCGCATAGGAAAAGTTGCACGCCCTTCCGGCTCATCAGGGGCGCCCGGAAGCCTATTCCGAGGTGGATCCCGGCTTGCCGCCCCCGGCCGCGCTCCGCCGTTGTTTCGACAAGCGAAGAAGCCCGGCCTCCAGACGGCAAAACAGCAGCGGTCTGGACCGATAGCGGTCCAAATCGATGCCGAGCGCGACCGCCATGGCCTGCACCGCCGGCAACGGTTCCGGGCGGGCCTTGGACCAGTATGGACGCATTTCCCGCAGGAAGATGTTGACCGTCACCGGACCGATCCCGTAGAAGGTCTGCAGCCGGCGTTCGAGATCCCCGCTGTCCGCGGCCTCCTCGTGCAGGGCGCTCAGGCTGCCGCCGTAGGTTTGCAGCAGGTATTCGCAATCGCGCAGGATCTGCGTGGACTTGCGGCCGTCGTAACGCACATAGCCGCCCTCGCGCATGATCGGGTTGACCAGGTAATCGAAGCCGGCGTCCAGAATCCTCTCGGGCGCAAGCAGATCATGGCGCGCAAAGGCGCGATAGGTGTTTTTGGCGATGCTCTCGCTGATGTGACCGCCGAACAGCAGGCTGGCCAGAAACCATTTGAAATATTCACGGTCGTCCGCCGCCGCCAGGGAGATCCCGAGTTCCTCGGAATACAGCGGGCTTTGTTTGAGTTGTTCCAGGTTCGTTCCAATGTTCTCTTGCATCCGACCACCTTCAGGCTTTCGAACCATTCACGCGCCGCCGGCGGCATCGACGTCGATCTCGCGCCAGGCGTCCAGCAGCGGAAAATACAGCGCCGCCCGCACCCGGCGCCACGGCTCCATCTGTTTGAGCGTCCTTGCGTAGCGTGCAAGTTGGGGCCCATGCCGGCGCGCCTCCGCGTCCAGAAAACGCATCCGATCGCCGCCCTCGTGCCCGGCTGTCTTGTAATCCACGATCCACCGCACGCCGTCTTCGTCGACGAAGGCGCGGTCGATCACATGGAGCGCCACATCGCCGCCCTCGCGCGTGCAGAGTTCCCATTCGCAATGCGCCTCCCGATGCCGGCCGGAGAGTGCCCAACGCCCGCGTTCGGAGGCGAGGGCATTGTCCACCGCCTTCTCCACGCGCGCCCGCGCCCGCTCCAGGGTCTCCCCGCTCAGGCCCTCGGCCACGAGAACGCGGCATGCCCGCTCGCGGAGTTCGGACCGCAGCGCTTCGCTCCAGGATTCCACGCCCATGCGCCCGATCCACTCGAGGATGGCATGCACCGCATTGCCCACCGGGGCGGCCTCGATGCCGGCCCACACGTATTCTGTCGCGGGGACGGCCGCGGACGGCGCCACGGGGGGTACGGGCGGCGGCGCAATCACGCGCGTGATGCCGTCGCTCGCCCCCGTCTCCGCGGCCTCCACCGCTTCGTCCATCTCGTGGATGCGGGCGCCGAAGTATTCCTCGCCACCGATGGACAACAATTCCATGAACGATCCTTTCTCCGGCTGCATGCGCCTTTCATCCACATGCCCCAGAAGGTGCAGCTCCTGACGGGCCCGCGTGCAGGCCACGTACAGAAGTCGCCGCGCCTCCTGCTCCTCCCGCGCCTGCTCGATGCCGCGCACCAGATCATACATCGCGTCGCTTCCGCGCACGGGCGGTTTTGCGGCCACAAGCAGCGCCGCATCCCCGTCCGTGACGGTCTCGGTGAAGGCCAGAAGCGGTGCCTCCCGCCGCCGCCGGCCCCGGCCCAGCCCGGGCAGAATCACCGCATCCCATTGCAGGCCCTTGGCCCCGTGCATGGTCAAGACCTCGATGTCCGCCGCCTCGGAGGCGGTGTCGGCGGCGGCATACAGCCCCCCCAGCATCGCATCGAGCCGGGCGAACGAAAGCCCGCCCGCGATACCGCCCTCCTCCTCGACCTTCTCCAGCACGTCTAGGACCCTCGCGGCGTTGGCACGCGCGGTGTCATCAAGCAGGGCCGGCATGCCCAGCCTGCGCCAGGCGGTTTCGACCAACTCGCGCACCGGCATCCGTCCGGCCGCCTTCACGCACGGGGCCAGGGCCGCGCGAACGAAGCGAACCCGCCGTGCATCCGCAAGACGGGCAAGGCGGTCCTCGTCGTTCAGCGCCTTCCCGATGCCGCCGTCACGGCCTTCAAGAAGCGTCCACAGATCGCGCGTGTCCAGACCGCAACAAGGCATGCGCAACACGCCCAGCCATGCATCGTCGTCGCATGGATGCAACAGCGCCCGGGCGAGGGCTCGGAGTTCGCGCGCCTCCGCCGTGTCGGAGAGCGGCAACACATCCACGGCACGGAAAGGCACGCCCGCCTCGCTCAAGGCCCGAACCACCTCCCGCAAGTGCATGCGCGTGCGTCCCAGAATGCCCACCTTGCGGCCCCTGTCACGCGCAGCCCGCGCCAGGGCCACCACCCGTGCCGCCTCGGCCGCGTCGTTCCGGCCCCGCCGCAGGTACAGGTGGACGCCTGAATCCTCTCCTCCGCTTGCGTGCGCGGCCGCGGCCGAGGCGTACGGAATCGAGCCGTGCACCGCATCCGCGGCGGCGGGAAAGATGGCCGAGAAAGCGCGGTTCAGCCACTCCACGAGGCGGTGCGTGGAACGAAAATTCCGCACCAGGCGCAGCGGTGTTCCCGCCGGCAGGCCGGCTGCGTTCTCCGCCGCCCTTAGAAACAGCCCTACATCCGCCTTGCGGAAACGGTAGATGGACTGCATCGGATCCCCGACCAGGAAGAGCGTGCGCCCTTCCCCCTTCTCCCATCCGGCGGTCAGGCCGCGCAGCAGGCGGATCTGCAACTCCGACGTATCCTGAAACTCGTCCACCAGAATGTGGCGGATGCGGCCGTCCAAGCGCAGCAGCACATCGGTGGGCCGGCCCTCGTCATCGCACAGCGCCTCCAGGGCGGACAGCGCGATGCCGGTGAAGTCCATGGTCCCGCGGGCCGCAAAACGCGCCGTCAACTCGGCGGCGGCCAGGGAAAGAAGACGCAGGAGCGCCTCCACGATCCGCCACTGCCCGTCGTCGAATACCGGCGCATCGGGCAGCGCGGTGACGGCCCGGAGCGCCTCGACGAAGGCCGGCGCCGCGGCCGCCTGCCCGAGCAGTTCGCCCATGCGCTTTTTCTCGCATCCCGCCCCCTTCGGAAACCCCGCGTTGACATTGATTCCCCGGGGACTGCGTACCGTTCCCCGGTCGGTCAGGAGCAGGCGCGCCATACGCTTCCAGGTCGCGATCCTCTCCGGCACGGGCTCGGGCCATGCCGCGGGGTTCCGCACTTCCTCACCGAGATTGGCGGCCGCGAAGTGCAAGAGCGCCGGCAGCTTCCGTTTCAGGTCCGCCGGCGCACGGGCGTCGGCCGCAACGAGGCGGGCACGCATCACGGCGGCGACATTGGCCTCCAGGTGTGCGCGAAAGGCGGCTACATTGCGTCCGTGTCCGGCGACGAACGGCAGCCAAGTCTCCCGTCGTGCCAGCATCGCCGCCATCAAATCCAGGACTTGCGGCATGCGGTTGTCCTGATGCAGCAACAGGCATTCGGCATCCGCGCGCAGATCGGGATCGTGCAGCGCCGCATCCAGCACCGCCTCCGCCGCCTCGCGGTAGAGCACCCCGGCGTCCTCGGTCGGCGCGGGCGTTTCCCCCAAACCGGAAAGCAGCGGCAACCGCCTTGCCAGGCCGGCCGCCAATGCATCGATCGTCATCACCTTAAGCCGCGCCGGATGCCGCTCCAGCCGCCAGCCGCGCGACTCGGAGCGCGCCAGCGCGCGCTGCGCCAGCTCCCAGCGCAGGAAAGCGGGGTCATCCGGCGCGGGCCGAGGCATGCGAAGCGCCTGTTGCACGCGCATGCGCATCTCGGCGGCCGCCTTGCGCGTGAAAGTGATGGCCAGAATCTCCTCCGGCTCGTCGACGACGGAGAGCAGGGTCAGGATGCGCCGCGTGAGCAGCTCCGTCTTGCCGGAGCCGGCCGGAGCCTGCACCAGAAACGAACCCTCCGGCGCAAGGGCCCGCCGGCGCGCCTCCTCGCTCATGCGCCTTGCCGCTCGCCGATGCGGCATGCGGCTTCGAGCCCGCATCCCTCGCAGACTCGGGCGTCACGCGGGGCCACCTCGCAGCGGCCGGAAACGAACTCGCGCGCAAGTTGATCCAGCGCCTCCCGCCACTGTGCGCGCACATCCCTCCAGTCCCGGGGAGGATTCAGCCTCTCGCAGGTGGAGATGCCGGGAATCCCGGCCTCCTCGCCTGCGAGGCCCTCGAAACCCATGTCGCCCGTGCGCAAGCGTGCGAAGGCCACCGCATCACGCGGGCCGAGATCGAGTGCCAGCGCATAGGCGGGCAATTGCGGCTCGGCGGGACGCTCGCCCAGCCATTCCCGGGCAGGGCCGCCGCGGCCGCTCTTGTAGTCCAAAACGATGCGCCGGCCCTCGACGTCCTCGTCCAGCCGATCGATGCGCAAGCGCAATTGCAGCCGTTCCCGGCGGGCGCCGGATGCGGGCAGGGTGAGCGTAGCCTCCATCTCCCTCGCATGCACGGAGAAGGGTGGGCGCCGTTCCTCCATCTGCAGCCAGGCCCGGAGCAGGCGTCGCATGCGCGCTCGCTCCACAGCGGCCTGGGCCTCGTCCAGAACGGGCCGGAGCCTTCGCCACGCATGCTCGATCGCTTCCTCGATGAGCGAACGTCGCAATTCGGCATCCATGCCCTTCAACCGCTCGCTTTTCCCCATCTCTCCCCAGAGATGTTCCAGAGCCGCGTGCAACAAGCCGCCCTTCGCCGCGGCCGCCACACCGGGTTCGGCCTCCTCCAGCGGGCGCGCACGCAGCCTGTGGCGCACAAAGGCGCGAAACGGGCAGGCCGACTGATCGCGCAGCACAGCAACACCCCCGGTTTGCGCCTCTTCATCCTCCGGCAGCGGCACCTCCGGCGCATCCGCAAAGACCTCCAGGGGCGGCCTCTCCGCAAGTTCGTCCCCCCCGCCGGGTGCCTCCATGAGCGGCAGATCGGCAATGAAAGCGGAAGGCCCCGATTCGACGCCGTCGCGCTGAAGCGCATGCGTGCATTCCACCGCCGGCGCCAGAGCCGCGACCTGATCCCACAGCCAGGCCGCCGTCCGGTAATCCTGCGCCCCGTCCCCTCCCGGCATCCGCAGGCGCGCGGCCAGCGGCGGCGGGATCATCGGATGCGGGGGGAGGACGAAGGGAAAAGAAGCATCGTCCATGCCCATCACCAACGCATGATCGCATTGCAGCCCTGCCGCCTCCTGCAGCGGCAGCACGGCCACGTTCGCATAACGCGCCGCCGCGGCCAGCTCACCGGCGGCGCAGACCCGGCGCAGGCGGGCCAGGAATCCGTTCCAGTCCAGCGTCCCCGTCACCGCGTCCAGCCCGGCAAGATGCTGCAATGCATCGCGCAGCGCATTCATCTGCCGCACGTCCCGTGCCGGTCTCGCCGCGTCTCCAAGTCCCGCGCGCAGCCATCCCGTCCCGGCCAGCAGATCGTGCGTGCGGCGAACCCAGGCCGTGGCGGTACGACGCGACGTATCCCATGCGGCCAGCCGCTCGAGCACCCCCGCCAGCTTCGGCAGACCGTTCGCCGCCGCCGAGCGGGCGAGACCCGGGAGCGTCTGGCGGTAGACGTTGCGGCGCCGCAGGCCGGCATCCCACGCGGCGCGCCCCTCCCCCTCCTGCTCCCAACCGTCGAGCCACGGTGAGAGCAGGAGGGGGGCGACCTCGCCCAGGCGAACGCTCCGGCTCCCGGCCAGCGACAACATCTGCAACGCCTGCGCCACCAGTGGCCAGCGGTCCAGCCGTCGACCGGGCATGACCACGGCCTGCACATCGCGTTCGGGTTGCGTCAACTCCCCGGGAATCAGGGCCGCAT
>CAZHOU010000001.1:0-31795 GCA_964534165.1 uncultured Zetaproteobacteria bacterium | reverse complement strand
GATCGTGACTGCCGAGGTGCGCGCCGCACTCTCGGAGATGCCCTCGCCGCCGCGGGTGCACGGCTTTGCCGCTGGCCTGGGCGGCCGCGACATCCCGCTTGACACCTATGCGCGCCTGCTCGATGCCGCCCGGGAGGAGCGTCCCTGCCGTTTCGCCATCCTGGACGTCGAGCCGGAGAAGCTGCCGGAGGAGGATCGATGAACGCAGAAACGAAAGCGGGGAGGGAAGTCGGACGGTTGCTGGAGCTGCGTCGTCGGCAGCCGCGCTTCACGGGCCTCGAGTCCGGTCACCGCGCCTGCCAGGGCTGCGGCCAGGCACTGGCGGCGCGGCTGGTGCTGGAGGCCGCCGGGCCGGATGTCATCGTGGCCAACGCCACGGGCTGTCTGGAGGTGTTCACAACCCCGTGGCCCGAGTCGGCCTGGCGCGTTCCATGGCTGCATTCGGTGTTCGAGAACGCCGCCGCCGTGGCGGCGGGCATCGAGGCGGCGGCGAAGGCGCGGGGACTCGATGCGAAGGTGCTCGCCTTCGGCGGCGACGGCGGCACCTTCGACATCGGCTTTCAAGCCCTGTCGGGGATGCTCGAACGCGAGCATGACGTTCTCTATGTCTGCTTCGACAACGAAGCCTACATGAACACCGGCATCCAGCGCTCGAGTTCCACCCCGCATGCGGCGGCGACGACAACCTCGCCCGCGGGCAAGGAGCGCATGGGCAAGCGGCATTTGAAGAAGGATCTGATCAACATCATCGCCGCCCATCACATTCCCTATGCCGCCACGGCCACGGTCGCCTATCCCGCCGATCTGCGTCTGAAGGTACGCCGGGCCATCGGCGTCACCGGTCCCACCTTCCTGCATGTGCATTCCCCTTGCCCCCTGGGCTGGGGTCACGCCTCGGAGGCGACCATCGCCGTGGCCCGCTTGGCGGTGGAGAGCGGGCTGTTTCCGTTGATCGAGATGGAGCGGGGCCAGGTGGTCGGTGTCATGCCGATCCGTTCGCCGCGGCCCGTGCGCGAATACCTGGCCCTGCAGACACGCTTCGCCCACCTGTTCAGCGGCAAACCCAGGGCCAAGGAGGAATTGGAGCACCTGCAGGCGTTGGCCGATTACAACATCGAGCGTTTCGGGTTGACCGCCGACGCAGGGGAATGGGACACGGAAAGCGCCGACACCGTGCATCGCGGCGGCGGACGGCGGGGCTGACGGAGGCGAAGATGGCGATTCTTACGCGCGGGGCATACGGGAAAGCGGGCAGTTCGCTCACATTCAAGACCGGCACCTGGCGCACGCATCGGCCCGTGCATCACCCGATGCCGGCACCGTGTCACGCCACCTGTCTGGCGGAGGAGAACCCGCAGGCGTGGCTGGCCTTGCTGGAGCAGGGGGATGTCGAGCGGGCCTGGGGGGAGATCGTGGCCGTCAATCCGCTTCCGGCCATCACCGGCCGCGTATGCCCGCATCCGTGCGAGACCGCCTGCAATCGAGGACAATACGACGAGGCCGTGTGCATTCACGGCGGCGAACGCTTTGTCGGCGATCAGGCCATCGAGGCGGGATGGAAATACGAGGTCCCGGATTTGCCCGCCTCCGCCCGGGCCGTCGCCGTGGTCGGCGCCGGCCCGGCCGGCCTTTCCGCCGCCTACCATCTGCGCCGGCGGGGCTATCGCGTCGGTCTGTTCGAGCGCGAGAAGCTGGCCGGCGGCATCCTGCGCACGGCCCTGCCCGCCTACCGCCTGCCGCGGGCGGTACTGGATGCCGAATGCGAGCGCCTGCTGGCCATCGGCCTGGAAACCCACTTCCACACCTCCCTGGGCAAGGACGTTTCCCTGCGCGAACTTCAGGATGATTACGCCGCCATCTTCCTCGCCCCGGGGGCGCAGCGTCCCAGGCCGTGGAGCGCCGCCGGCGCCGTGCCGGCGGATCTGCACGTCGGCGTGCACCTGTTGAACCAATGGGTGGAATTCGGGGCCGTGCCGGAGATGAAGAGCGCCGCCATCATCGGTGGCGGCAATACGGCCATCGACGTGGCGCGCGTGTTGCGTCGCGCCGGCGTGGAAGAGGTGCATGTGATCACCCATCGCGAACTGCCGGATCCCGAGTTGCCGCCGCACGCGTGCATGACGGCCAATCCGAACGAGATCGAACAGGCCCTCGCCGAGGGGGTGATGATCCATGCGCATCACGGTGTCACGCGCCTGATCCTGTACGGCGGCCGCGTGGCGGGCGTGGAGATGGTGCGGATGAAAAAGTTGTTCGACGAGCAGGGACAGCTGCGGCGGGTTCCGTTCGAAGGCACCGAGGAGATTCTGCATGTGGACCAGGTGATTCCGGCCGTTGGGCAGCAGGTGGAGGATGAGGGCATAGAGGAGATCCTGGGCGGCAAACCGTATCTTGAGGCCGACCGCTGGGGGCGAACCGCGCATGCAGGCATCTTCACCGGCGGCGACGCCCGGGGTGGGACCGGCACCGTGGCCGCATCCGTCGCCGACGGCCGGCGTGCGGCGGCGGCGATGGATGCCTTTCTCGGCGGCGGGGAGATCGACATCCGGGAGGTGAGTGCCGCCATCGCCTTCAAGCATCTAAACCTGCACTACTACGAGCACAAACCCCGCGCTCCCATGCCGCTTTTGCCGGTGGAGAAACGCCGCGGCGACGAGGAGGTCGAGAGCGGCCTGAACCGGGATCAGGCCAGGGACGAGGCGGGACGATGTTTCTCCTGCGGTCAGTGCCTGGCCTGCGACAATTGCTGGACACTGTGCCCCGACAACGCCGTGCTCAAGACGGAGGAGATGCCGGCGGATGGCTCCCCCTATGTGTTCGATTACGATTATTGCAAGGGCTGTGGCATCTGCGCCAGCGAATGCCCCTGCGGCTTCATCCGCATGGAGGAGGAAACATAACCCGAATAAATCATGGGACCTTACGCTGGAATGTAAAAATACTATGAAGGATCAAGGGCTTGCATGATGACGAAAGATCCTTCGAAAGGAGACGCTTTGTGCATCAAGGTGGTAGGCTTGTCCATGCGGTCGATGAGAACGGAAGGCCGAGAAAAAGAAAGGACCATATTTGGGGAGTGAGAGATGGTTTCTCATAGCTCGTCGCGCAGTTCTGTCAGTTTGCCATCCGCGATCTCATGGGCTAATTGGGTTAGCCCGCATTTTCCAGGGCAGTGATCAGTGCCCGGGTAAGCTGCAACTGTTCAGCCATGGCGGCCTTGGTTTTTGACTGCAATTCCATATGTGCCTTCTTCACCCGGGTATGCTGCCTGGCATGCAGTTGATAACCGGTTAACAAGGTTTGGTATTGTGTTCTCTCAAGCCCGTTCAGATGGCAATCAAGTAGGTGCGCTTCAAAGTCGCCAAGGCCTTTCTCATGGGTTCTTATGGTATCAAAATGGACATCAAGCAATTTTCTGTAGTCGGGAATGGCGTGTTCAAGATTGAAGAGAAGACCCAGTATCTTCTGCTCTTCCCGTCGCCAGCGCTTGATCTCCGCCAGCCATGTCGCGCACTCCCGCTGCCATTGGTCTCTTTCCCTCTGGCATTGCTTCAGGAACGACAAGTCCTCCTTTTCCATACCTGTTTCCCCGCCGGATGAATCCCCTGCAGGCAATAAGTCGGTTCAAGCAAAAATTTATTGCAATGATATCCGACCCATCGCCTTCTTCTACGAACGTAGCCGCTTCTCCACCTCCAGCACGTGCAGGGTCGTCTTCAGCACCGTGTCCGGATTGAGGCTGATCGAATCGATGCCGAGCCCGACCAGATAGGCGGCCATCTCCGGATAATCGGACGGCGCCTGTCCGCAGATGCCGGAATGGCGCCGGTTGCGGCGTGCGCCTTCGACGGCCAGGCGGATCATCTCCTTGACGCCGGCATCGCGCTCGTCGAAGACGGAGGCGAGGATCTCGGAATCCCGGTCCACGCCCAGCGTGAGCTGCGTCAGATCGTTGGAACCGATGGAGAAGCCGTCGAACAGCTCCGCGAAGGCATCGATAAGGATGACGTTGTTCGGAATTTCGCACATGACGTAGATCTCGAGGCCGTTTTCGCCCCGGCGCAGGCCGTGGGCGGCCATGGCTTCCAGCACTTTTCTTCCTTCCTCCACGCGGCGGCAGAAGGGAATCATCAGCTTGACATTGGTGAAGCCCATGTCGTCGCGCACGCGCTTCATGGCCGCGCACTCGAGGGCGAAGCCGTCGGCGTAGGCCGGATGCACGTAGCGGGCGGCGCCGCGGAAACCGAGCATGGGGTTGTCCTCCTCGGGCTCGAATCCGGAACCGCCGAGGAGGGCGGCATACTCGTTGCTCTTGAAATCGCTCATGCGCACGATGCACGGCTTGGGATAGACGGCGGCGGCGATGGTCGCCACGCCCTCGGACAGGGTCTTGATGAAAAAGTCCTCCGCATCCTCGAAGGCACGGGCCAGTATCGCGATGCTCCGGCGCGTGGCCGCATCCACTTTTTGCGGATGGCGGATGGCCATCGGATGGACCTTGATCGATTCGGTGACGATGAATTCCATGCGTGCCAGACCGACGCCGTCCACCGGCAGGGCGGCGAGGCTGAAGGCGAGGTCGGGATCGCCGAGGTTCATCATGATGTGAGTCCTGGGGCGTGGCATCCGGCTTAGGTCAGTCTCCTCGATATCGAAGGGCAGGATGCCGTCGTAGACATAGCCCGTTTCCCCCTCGGCGCAACTCACGGTGATCTCCCGGCCGCTGTCGACGACTTCGGTGGCGTTGCCGGTTCCGACGACGGCGGGAATGCCGAGTTCGCGCGAGACGATAGCCGCATGGCAAGTGCGGCCGCCGCGATTGGTGACGATCGCCGATGCGGTTTTCATCACCGGTTCCCAGTCGGGCGTCGTCGTGTCGGCCACCAGCACCTCACCCGGCTTGAACTCGCCCAGATGCTTGACGTCGGGGATGACGCGGGCACGGCCGGCGCCGACCATCATGCCCACGGCGCGGCCGCGGGCCAGGACAAGGGAACGTTTTTGGAGGCGGTAGATCTTGAGGATGTGCCCCTGCTTCTGCGACTGCACGGTCTCCGGCCGCGCCTGCACCATGTAGATGCGACCGTCGAGGCCGTCCTTCGCCCATTCCATGTCCATGGGCTTGGGGATCCCGGCCTTGTTCGAGTAATGCCGTTCCACCTTGATGGCGTAATCGGCCAGCACCATGACGTCGTCGTCGCTGATGCAGAAGCGGTTCCGCTCCTCCTCGCTCGTGGGAATGTTGCGCGTGTATTCGGCGGCGATGGTACCGCGGCTGAGCGAGCCTGCGAACACCATCCTCATCTCCTTCTTGCCGAGCCGGCGCCGGAGCACGGCCCGATGCCCGTTCATGAAGGTGGGTTTGTGAACGTAAAAGCTGTCCGGGTCGATCGCCCCCTGGACGATGTTCTCGCCGAGGCCGTATGCGGCGTTGATGAAGACCACGTCGCGGAAGCCGGTCTCTGTGTCGAGCGAGAACATCACGCCGCTGGCGCCCTTGTCGCTGCGCACCATCTTCATGACCGCCACGCATAGGTACACCTTGAAGAGATCGAAGTGATTGTCGTACTTGTAGTGGATGGAACGGTCGGTGAAATTGGAGGCGAGGCAGCGCTTGTAGGCATCGAGCAGGGCCTCGTCACCGGAGATGTTGAGGTAGGTGTCGTTCTGGCCGGCGAAGGAGGCCTCGGGGGAATCCTCGGCCGTGGCCGAGGAGCGTACGGCCAGGGAAACCTCGTCGCCGTATTCCTCCCTGAGCCGCGCGTATTGCGCCAGGATCTCGGACTCCAGATCCTTGGGCAGGGCGCAGGCGTGGATGATCGCCCGTGCCCGGGCGCCCCTTTCCTGCAGATCCCGCACGTCATCGGGATCGAGCCCGTCCAGGGCCTCGTGCAGTCTTTCCCAGGCGCCGTTCGTCTCCAGCACATGGCGGTAGGCGTCCGCGGTGACGGCGAAACCGCCGGGCACGAGCATGCCCTCGCCGCGCAGTTCGCGGTACATCTCGCCCAGTGAGGCATTCTTGCCGCCGACTGTGGCGACGTCGTCGATTCCGATCTCCTCGAAGCGACGCGTGAATTTCATGGTCACGCCGATGGCTTGTTCATCTCCGTTAATCCGGGAAATAATCTTCCGCGTCGCATTCATCCCTCCAGGCACAATGTTCCTTCCATTCAGGCTTGCACCAAGGGGTATTGTAGCACGGCGTGTGCCCCTCCTTGACTTGGATGTCCCGGAACAGTTGTGTTCGATTCATCTTGTCCGCGCCCTGGATGCCCAATTCATGGGCTCTGCGGCGTATTTCCTTGATGGAAATCATGCCGATCTTCCAGATTGCCGATCCACTGAGAGCCGCAAGTCCGTCTGGAGGTGACGACACCCGGCCACGGAGGTACTCTTTCGTGGATTGATCCGACTTTCTCGTTCTTGCAATGCATGAGCGGGATCGAGGGGAAAGAGTGGGCGAGGCTACACTACAGCTTTCGCCGCAGCGGCGTGGCCAGGGGATTGCGGGCACAGCCGGCCAGGACCTGGTAGACGCCGAGGCTGCCCTCATCGAAATAATGGGCGCTGCCGGCCATGTACAGCTGCCAGATGCGATAGATGCGTTCGCCGGCGATCTCGACAGCCCGCGTCTTCTGGCGCCTGAGAGCCTCCACCCAGCGGCGCAGGGTGAGGGCGTAGTGGCGGCGCATGCCTTCGACGTCTATGATTTCAAAACCAGTGTCCTCCATGGCCGTGATGACATGGCTGATGCGGGCCAGCTCTCCATCCGGGAATACATAGCGGTTGATGAAACGTGTCAGGGGCGTGTCGCGCCAACCGGTGTCGTTTGTGATGCCGTGGTTCAGAAACAGGCCGCCCGGTTTGAGCAAGCGCCGTATCTTGCCGAAATAGAGCGGAAAATTTCTGACGCCGATGTGTTCGAACATGCCGACGCTGACGATGCGATCGAAGCGTTCCTCCTCCGCCAGATCCCGGTAATCGCGCAATTCGACGCGAACCCTGTCCTTTAGACCCTCCCGCTCAATGCGCTCGGATGCGAGGGTGTGCTGCTCGGCGCTCAGGGTGATGCCTGTGGCACGCACACCGTAGTTCCGGGCGGCCCAGCAAACGAGGGCGCCCCAGCCGCAGCCGATATCGAGCAGGGTTTGATCCGGGGCCAGGCACAGTTTGCGGCAGATGCGGTCCAGCTTGTCGCATTGTGCCGCGGCGAGGCTCTGGCCCCCATCCTTGAAATAGGCGCAGGAATACACCATCTGTGGATCCAGCCACAGGCGGTAGAAATCGTTGGAGACGTCGTAGTGGTAGGCGATGCTGGCCTTGGTGTTGCGTCTCTGCGTTCGCAGCAGTCCAAGTGCGGGGAGGGGATGGATTCCGGCCTGCAGGCGCAGGGCATGGCGCAGCAGATGGAAGCGCTTGGGCCACGGTGGAGACAGTGTCTGGATGAAATCGGCGAGGTCGAAGACGGCTTCGATGTCCCCTTCGACATCGACTTCCTCCCTCAGGTACGCCTCGGCCAGACGCAGAAGATCCCGGTGCAGGATCAGATCACGCAGCGGTTCCGGCCGGTGAAAGACGATGCGGCAGGAAGATGGCTCATCTCCGATTACCGTCTCTCCGTTCCACAGCTCCACCGCCACCGGGCCGCAGTAGCCGGCGAGCAGTTCACGCAGGATTGCGGCCGTGTCCTCCAGGCCCGGATGCGTGTCAAGCCCTTGTGTTCGGGTGCTCTGTTGGAGTTGGTTCATGATTCCCCCGGTTTTTTGTGACACTGGTTCCGCTTCGAGAAGGCGCGTTTGCATCTCCCTGGTCCGGATGCATAAAAAAATCATAGACGCAAACGGCCCGAACCGCCAAGCGGGCGCGGTTCAGGCCCGTGCATGCCGGCTCAGAACTCGTAGGCCACGGCCATGCGGAAGAGGTCCTGGCTGACATTGGTCAGCCCGATGGCGCCGCCGAATTTCAGTTTCCAGCCATGTCGTCCCTGCAACAGCAGGTTCGGCGCCAGGTAGTGCTGGGTGACGGCCCCGTCCAGGGTCGGACCCTTGTCTGCGTCACCCGCGCCGCCGAAGAGTTCGAGTCCGAGCACGACGCCTGCATCCCCGTCTTCATCCTCCCTACCCGGAAGGAGAACCGGAGTGTCGAGCCTGAAGTTGATGCCGACTGCGTAGCCGAAGGCGGTGACGCCGGTATCAAGATCGCTCTCATTCAGCCAGTTGGCGGCGATGTTGAGTCGCTTGCCCACGTTCTGGGACAGGATCAGTCTCGTCTCCAGGACCCGCTCCCGTGGCCTCGATTTGACCCTTCTGGTTGCGTCTTCGCGTCCGCTCACCTCCATCAGGTACAAGGTGTCCGAACTCAGGTCTTCGTATTCGAGATACAGAACCGGGTTTAAAGTCACCTCGCGATCGAAAACGCGATAGCGGTTCTCCCAGCGGAAACCGGTGAAGTTGTAGCCGCCCTGGCCGGAGGTGTTCTGTCCCTCGATCATGAACTCCGTGGTCCATTGCGCCGTGATCCCCAGTTCGAATTCGAGCATCTGGGCTGTGTATCGGGTTCCATCCGGCAATTGGCCGATATCGTTCATCAGCATCAGCTCTTTTTCGCCCACTTCGGCCATGTGATGGTTGTAGAGAACGAAATTGGCACCGTTGGCTGCGTAGGCCGTGACGGGAAGGAGGATGGCGATTCCCAGAGACAGGAAGGTTTTCATGGGTGAATGATTGTTCAACATGGAAAAACAGCTCCTTTATGAGAATAATAACAAGAATCATTATCAATATAATTTCAAAAAAAATCGGACCTCCATGGTGGGGAGCGGATTTGCCGCTCCCCACTCGGAGGATAACCAATCCTTACATCAGAGCGTCGACCTCAAAGACGGTCGTGCGAGTCGTCACGGAATTGCTCGGCGTTACCCCGTCACTGAGCTTCTCGTTGTCGAAGCGCACGTTGATGTCGAAGTTCTGGTACACCTTGTAGGTGGCGGCAAGATGCACGGTCTTCTGGGTGATATCGTTCTTACCCAGTTGCGTGAACTTCTGATAGCCGTAGCCGACACCGAACAGGAAGCGGTTGATCGGCTCGATTTCGGCGCGGATCGAGAAGGCGTCGAATTTGCTGCCGTTGGTGTTTGTTCCGAGATTGGAACCGTAGAAGTTGGCCGTACCGGCCGCGGAAGTCCTGCCCTTGGCATGAGCGTAGTCGCCGTAGACGCCGACACTCATGTCGCCGACCTCGCCCTGCATCTGGGCATCCACGAATTGCAGCTTCATCGGCACCCGGGCTCCGGTGGAACCGCTGGCACCGGCGTTGTTCTTGCCGGCGGTGCCGGTGACGATGCCGAAGCCGACCAGGGTATCCCAGCCGCCGATATCAAGCGTCGCCACGCCACGCACCAGCTTGCCGAAATTCAGGCCGATGTTCGTTCCACCCAGGGTCTTGTTGGCAGGGGCCACGAGTGAGAACTGAAGGTAGCCGAGATCGTTGCCGACCCAAGTACCGATACCGGTGGTCATCTTGGTGAAGCCGGAGTTGGAGATGGCGGAGATGTCTTGGCCGCCGAGTTTGTCGCCGCGGTGACCGAAGACGTTCGACACCTCCATCACGTTGGAGCCGCCCCAGGGACTCTTGTGGGCACCGAGGCCGAGTTTGAAGCCGCCCACATCCCAGGAATTCAAGAGCATCCAGACGGGGGTTGGTTTCATGTTCATGGCATCACTGCCGCCCGTGAACACGATCACGGCACCGGTATGCGCTCCGATGCGTCCGGCCACGAACAAACGTGTCTCGTCGGCGGGAATGGAATATGTGGTATCCGACGGTGCGGCGCCGGAGCTGCTGGTATGGGTGGCGTTGGCACGCACCTCGAACGAGGCGTTGAGCACGGACGGGATGGAGAGGTTGTCGTCCTCGACCAAGGCCTGATCGCCGACATCGGTGAACGAGCCCATCATGAAGGCGCGTCCGAAGGCGGTCAGCGCCGGGAAGGTCTGGAAGTGGCAGCTCAGGCAGGCGGCCCCGGTCTGGCGTGCGAAGGCCGGAAAAGCCTCAGCCTTGTTGGGCGACAGCGCAACGCCGGAAACCAGGACCAGCGCCAGGGCTGCGGTTGTAAGCAGAATTTTTCTCATGAGTGTTTAACCTCCAAGGTTCTTGATTCGGCTCCGTGGAGCCTTGATGGGTCTTCCCGCTTTCAAGCGATGCTCTCCTTCGACCTGCCCGCTTCCTTCCGCGACCGAGGCGAAAGACGGGCAGGAAAGCCTCCTCTCCCGGGAAGAATGGAAGAAACGATGAAGCCGCAGCGACGGGTGATCAACGTCGATGGCGAGGCATGTAGCAATATGCAACAGTCACCCGCGGTGTGGGTGAACATGTGGAATATGATAATCTAATCAAGTAGATACAAGATGGATGGATTTCCAAGGATTTTGTGTGCAAGGGCCTTTATTCCCATATTTGGGAAATATACCGGGGTCGGGAATCCCGATTATGGGATTCAGGTTCCCAATTTGCGATACAGGGTGGACAAGCCGATACCCAGACGACGGCTGGCCTCCTCCTTGTCACCGTCGCAGGCCTCGATCGTTTGCAGAATCAGGCTGCGCTCAAAATTCGCCGTGGCCTCGGCGAGTGTCGCTCCCGTTCTTCCTTCGACCATTCTCCGAGGCGGCAGATCCAGCCTGCCGTCCCGGGCCAGGAGCAATGCTCGTTCCAGGGTGTTTCTCAACTCCCGCACATTGCCGGGCCATTCCTGCGATTTGAGCCACAGGCATTGGCGGGCGTCCAGGGGTGCAATCCGGATCGACCGGTCCGCGGCCAGCTTTTCCAGGATAGACACCGCCAGCGGCACGATGTCCTCCCGGCGCTCCCGCAGAGGCGGGATATCGATATGCAGCACATCGAGGCAGAAAAACAGGTCCTCACGAAAGCGCCCATGCAGGGTCTCGTTTCTCAGATCCTTGTCGGTGGCGGTGATAATGCGGGCCTGAAAGGGTTGCCTGCGGGTCTCCCCCAAGGGCTGGAAGCAGCCGTCGTCCAGTACGCGCAACAACGCCGCCTGGATGATGCGCGGAAGCTCGCTGACCTCATCCAAGAACAATGTGCCGCGCCCGGCCTTGGACAAGATACCCTCGTATCCGCGGTCCGCGCCCGGAAAGGCGCCGCGGCGATAGCCGAACAGCTCCCGCTCCATCAATTCCTCCGGAATGGAGGCGCAGCTCAACTGCACAAACGGTTCGGCCGCCCGTTCGCTCGTCATGTGGATCAGGTGAGCCAGTCTTCGCTTGCCCACTCCCCTTTCTCCACGGATGAGCACCGGCGAGCGGGCCGCCGCGGCCTTTTCGGCCAGGAAACGAACCTGTCGCATGGCTGCGGAATTCCCCATCGAAGCGAGTTTGCCTTCATCCTTGAGGGCGGCGGCCATGCTTTGCAGCCGCCTTTCCAGCTCGATCCTTTCTTGCAAGCAAAACAGCCGCGCCAGCAATTCATCGAAGCGAATGGGCTTCGAAATATAGTCGTAGGCGCCTTCCTTCAGGGCCTGGTTGGCGATATCCCGATTGCCGAAGGCGGTCATCAGAATGCATGGAACGGGATCGTTCCTGGCCTTCAGGGCATGCAAAAGATCGAAACCGTCGCCGTCAGGGAGCCTTATATCGCTCAGGATCGCGTCCACATCCCCCGCCCGAAGGATGTCGAGCGCTTTCCGCAGGTTGCCGGCTTCCAGGGTATCGAAACCTTCCTCGTTGAGTACGTTCATGACGCCTTGTCGGATATGTCGTTCGTCTTCGACGATCAGTATACGCATGCGATCCGCCTTTATCCCGCAGGCAGCCAGGCACGGAATCGGCTGCCGCGGCCGTCGCTGTGCACGAGTTCAAGTTTTCCGTGCATACGTTGCATCAGCTCGCGGCTGATGGCCAGGCCGACCCCTGAACCGGAACCGCTGCATTTGGTGGTGAACAACGGTGTGAAAATTTCCTCCCGCATATGTTCCGGTACACCGGGGCCGTTGTCGGAAACATCCAGAGCGATACCGCCGTCCAGACGCGTGGCCTTGAGCGAGACGCATCCTTCTTCGCTGCAGGCATCCATGGCGTTGAGGAGAAGATTGACCAGGACCTGTCGCAGGATGGAGGCATTGCCACGGGCGAACAGGCTTGAGGATTCGATTTCAAATTTGAGATCCACTTGCCGTCGTTGCGGTGACATGCGCGCCAGGGAGAAGGCGCTCCGAGCCACCGGTACGGCATCAATGCGGGTCAAGGAGGTTTCATTGTTGACGGCGCCGTAATCGAGGATGTTGCGGATGATGCTCTCCATACGTTTCAATTCCTCCAGGGCCGTCAACACCCCCTCTCTGCATTTTTCGTAATTCTTCCGCTCCAGGCCGCGCAAGGCGGTTTCGAGGGAAACCGAAGTGGCCGACAGCGGGTTCCCCACTTCATGGGCGATGCCGGCGGCCATCAGTCCCAGTGCCCGCATTTTCTCGTGATGGGCGGCCATGTTGCGTGCATGGTTCAACATGGCCTCCCGTGTCTGCAGCGCTTCACCCATCAAATTGCAGGCCTGTGCCAGTTCTCCCAGTTCATCCATCGGCAGTCTGGGGCAATGGATGTCGAATTCTCCCCGACCCACTTTTTTCAGCTCACGTTGCAGGTGCACGAGCGGGCGGACCATGTGCATGTAGAGCCACATGGTCATGCCGGTCAGAATGAAGAAAAGAAGAAGGATGGAAAGCTGGAAGTCCGTCCGCATGTCCTTGCGCATGACACCAACCTTGCGCATCGACATTACCACTCCCTGGTGCAGCTCGTCGTGCCTTGCCGACAGTCGCTGCGATACGTGGTTGACGATATCGTCGATCTCGCGCATGAGAATCGGGCCCTCCAGGTTGCCGACGGGAAACGGCAACGAGAAGATATGCTTGGCCCGGACGGTGATTTCTGCCAGGGAACGTTCGAGATGGAGATCACGTACACGGCCGGAGACGGAGGCGTGCAGCAAATGGCGCATGTGGGCGCTTTTCCTTGCGAACGCGTCCGGCAGGCGCCAGTCGCCACTGATCAGATACGATCTCACCGGAGCGATGGTATGGACAAGCGCCATCTCCAGCTCATGCAGGTAATGGCTTTCATGATTGACGGTTTCGATGAATCGCGCCTCGCGGTGAAGAGCATTGAAATCCATCACCATGTGCCAGCCGACATAGACGACCAGTGCGAACACTACGCCGAGCCAGCAGCCGATCTTCCATGCAAGCGGCGCACGCACAGCTAACCCCGGGGGAGCTTCCCGAATTTGGCGATGTATTTGAGCGCTTTCACGGTATCATCGCTTGCCCATGGATAGGCTCCGATGACCTTGACGACCACCCGGCCCTCGCGATTGACGATGAAGGTTTCGGGATATTTGAAGACGCCAAGTTTTGGAGTTGCGATGGACGCGCCACCCTGGTCCCAGAAGACCGGGAAGCGGAGCCCGTGTTCATGCACGAAGGTTTTGACATCGGCGAGATTCCGGTCCACCGACAGGGCCACGACGCTGTAACGATCCCGTGGCAGGATCGTACTCAATCGCTGCAGATCGGGCATTTCCTTGCGGCAGGGGGGGCACCATGTGGCCCATACGTTGAAAACGATCACCTTGCCACTGAATCGCTCACGGCTGTAAACGATGTGGTCGTTCAGATCGTGCAACTTCATGGCCGGCATCATGTCTCCTCGATCGATTGCGGTGTTGCTTGGAGCACTGCACGAGGAGAGTGTCAGCATCAAGATGAACAGAGAGGCAATCTTTCCCATTTATTCGATCCCCACCCGCCGCTGCTGTTGTCGGACGTAAGCGATGATGTGTGCGATATCCCAGACTTTCACGCCGGCGATCGGCTGCATGTTGCCGAATGACCAATGGTGCTGACGGCTGCCACCGAGGATGGCGCGATAGAAGGCCAGATCACTGGGACGGGTCGGCGCATAGATGCGGTGGATGAGTGGTGGTCCCAGCCGGCTGCCCATCCCCTTTTCACCATGGCAGCGGCTGCAGTTGGCGGCGAACAGAGAAGAACCGCGAATGGGGTCCGGTGGGACGATTTCCCCGGCCAAGGAAGTGGTTCTTGCATGGATCTTGTCGGCGGGGGACTCGGAGCCGCAGCCGGCCAGGTCGGCGGTGGCGATGACCAGAGCGGTCGTCGTCATTTCACGCATAAGGGACCGGCGCCTCTTCGTTCGGGTGAGAAAAGCGAATGTTTCCGGCATTACAGCCTCACTTTCCGCAGTCTGAGGGCATTGGTGATCACCGAAACCGAGGAGAAGCTCATGGCCGCCGCGGCGATGATCGGTGAAAGAAGGACGCCAAAGAAAGGATATAGGACACCGGCAGCGACCGGCACGCCGAGGGAGTTGTAAACAAAGGCGAAGAACAGATTCTGACGGATGTTCCGCATCACGGCCCGCGATAGGCGGCGGGCTCGGACGATGCCGTTCAGATCCCCCTTGACCAGCGTGATTCCGGCCGACTCCATTGCCACATCCGTACCCGTTCCCATGGCGATGCCGACATGGGCGGCGGCCAGCGCCGGGGCATCGTTGATGCCGTCTCCGGCCATGGCCACGATGCGTCCCTCGCGTTGCAGTTCCTTCACGACCTCCGCCTTTTGCTGCGGCAGGACCTCGGCGATGACGCGATCGATTCCGAGTTTTTCCGCAACGAGCGCGGCGGTGTCGTGCCGGTCCCCGGTCAACATCACCACTTCAAGACCCTCGGCATGTAAGGCCTGGATGGCCGCGGGTGTCGAGGACTTGATCGGGTCGGAGACACCGAGCTGCGCGGCCGCCTCCCCGTCCACGGCAAGATGGAGGATGGTCTCTCCGGCCTGTCTTTGTTCTCCCCGAAGCGCTTCCATGGGGGAGGTGTCGATGCCGGCTTCCCGCATCAGGGCCACATTGCCCAGCAGGATTTCGTGCCCTGCGACCTTCGCGCGCACTCCCTTGCCGGTGACGGCCTTGAAATTTTCGATGGATTCCGGTTTGAGGCCGCGTATTCGCGCCGCTTCCAGTATGGCCGTGGCCAGGGGATGCTCGCTGGCGCGTTCGACACCAGCGGCCCATTTCAAGATTTCCTCCTCACTGAAATCACCGAGCGGAAGGATGCTGGTAAGCCGCGGTTTGCCCTCGGTCAGTGTGCCGGTCTTGTCCACGACCAGTGTATCCACCTTTTCCATCATCTCCAGGGCCTCGGCGTTCTTGATCAGAACACCGGCCGTGGCGCCGCGGCCGGTACCGACCATGATCGAGATCGGTGTGGCCAGCCCCAGGGCGCAGGGACAGGCAATGATCAGAACGGCGACCGCGTTGACGACGGCATGCGCAAGCCGGGGCTCGGGGCCAGCCACGAACCAGACGACGAAGGTGATGGCGGAGACCGCCACGACCGCGGGCACGAACCAGGAGGCCACCATGTCGGCGAGCCTTTGGATCGGGGCCCGGGTCCGCTGCGCCTCGCGGACCATGTCCACGATCTGCGCCAACAGGGTTTCCGATCCAACCTTCTCGGCCCGCATGAGCAGCGTGCCGTTGCCGTTGACCGTGGCGCCGATCAGGGGATCGCCCGCGCTTTTCACCACCGGCATCGGCTCGCCGGTGACCATCGATTCATCTACATGGCTCTCGCCATCGGTGACCACGCCATCCACCGGCACCTTCTCTCCCGGCCGGATGCGCAGAATATCGCCGGGATGGACGTCTTGCAGCGGCACATCCTCCTCGCTGCCGTCGGCACGGACGCGCCGGGCCGTTTTCGGCGCCATGCCGAGCAGGAGCTTGATGGCTTCGTTGGTGCGGGATCGGGCGCGCAGCTCCAACACCTGCCCCAGCAGCACGAGGACGGTGATGGCGGCCGCGGCCTCGAAATAAACGTCAACCCGCCCCCCGGCCTTGCGCATGATCGCCGGGAACAAATCGGGGGCTAGCAGTGCCACGAGGCTGTAGGTGAAGGCAACCGCCACGCCCAGGCCGATCAACGTGAACATGTTCAGATGCCGGTGGAAGAGCGATTGCCAGCCGCGGACGAAGAAGGGCCAGCCACCCCACAGAACGACGGGAGCGGCAAGGATGAATTCGAGCCACTGGACGAGCTTCGGCGACAGCCATGCGGGCAGGTGAGAGGGCGCGAGTTCGCTGCCGAGGGCGAGGAGGAACAGGGGAACGATCAGCACCACGCCGAGCTTGAAACGCCGCAGCATATCCCGGTATTCCGGATTTTCTTCTTCCTGGACGGCGACAAGGCGCGCTTCCAGCGCCATCCCGCACTTCGGGCAACTCCCGGGCTGATCACGGACGATCTCCGGATGCATGGGACAGAAATACTCGGTCTTCCCGGGTGTTTGGGCTCCCGGCATCGGCTCCAGGGCCATGCCGCACGATTTGCACACCCCAGGCCCCTGCTGCTCTTGCCCGGGGCACATGGGGCAGAAATACATCCCTTCCGCAGCGGTGGTTTCCGGTGTCGGCTTCTTCTCGTGTTCGTGACGGGGAGGGTGTTTCCTGCCCGTGTAGGCGCCGGGGTTTTCACGGAACTTGTCGATGCAGTGCTGCGAACAGAAATAATAGTTTTGTCCGGCATGTTCGATGCGGTTCGTGGATTCGAGAGGCACCTTCATGCCGCAGACCGGATCGAAGGCGCATTTCTCGGGCAACCAGTCGTTTGGATTCTCGCTGAAGCGTTCGAGGCAACGTTCGCTGCAGAACAGGAATTCGGCGCCACGAAAGGTGCGGCGGAACCTGCTCTTTTCGTCAACCTCCATGCCGCATACCGGGTCTTTTCTCATGCCGCTCTCCTTTCCAACATTGATCGTGCAAATAGTTTGTTTCCCACCCCATGGCCCCCGCATGGAACGGCGGCTGCCATGACCGGAGTCACATCGCTTGAAGCCGAAACCCACAACTGCTTGGGATCCGGATGGCGCAGAAGCATGGAAAAACCTCTTTTGTGTCGAAGAGCGGCTACGCAAGGAGATCGGGGGGCGCTACCCATGGATTCATCGTATGCGGGTTTCTGCGCAAGTCGTAGAACGGGGAACAGTACATTACTCACATCCTCCGTAGAGCTTGCCGGATTTCCTAACATTGTACGTCCCTGCCGCGGATTTGGCGAACGTTTCTCGCCAATGCATAAAGGCTGGTTGGATTCCTGCACAACGCTTCCAAATGTGGGGCCAGCAAGGATTTGACTTGATTGCAGGCCGAGCGAAGTATGGTTGGCCCTTGTTGCGTTTGGGGCCAGGGCAATTCCGGCAAATCGGGTTCCAAGACCACAATCAACGCCTTGCAGCCGCAGGGGCAGCGCCTGAACGCGAGTCTTTGCTCGGAGAGGTACCACGGACGGTGACGGAATAGCAATGTGTCGAGAATCTCCACCATAGGCCAGGCTTCCGGGGATGCCGCTCTTACGCCATGGAACCCCCGTTTCCGGTTTGCGACATGGTGGACGATCAAGACATCCAGACCATGCTTGCAACAAATCGCATCGGTTGGCGCCAGGTCAATGACGGCACCGTCGCAAAAATACTTTCCTTCAATCTCAACCGGCTGGAACAAAAACGGAATTGCAGCACTGGCGACAATACGCGGTGCCAGATCCCCTTTCGAGAAAACGGTTTTTTCTCCACTGGCAAGACAGATTGCAAGGGCATAGAACGGGATGCGGCAATCCTCGAAATCGCAGACCGCCAGGTGTTTGCGGCAGAATGTGGTTGCAGGGTCCACTTTGGAGATGCCCGTGAACCTTCGGCCTTTGGTTACGACCACATCCCACATGGAACACCATAACGATCGTGGGGGCCAAAAGTCTTCCGGCCGCACCCTGTAGAGAGCCTGTGCCCACGTTTTCAATGCGGTCCCACTCGCGTAGATTCCACCCACGACGGCGCCCGCGCTACATCCGGCCATGGCCGAGATGGGAATGTCCATCTCCTCCGCGGCTTGCAGGAATCCCGTGTGAGCATAGACGCCGCGTATACCGCCTGCGCTCAACACCACTCCAATTCGAGAGGGTGGCATGGTTACCCGGAGGCCGGCCGCTCGTCACAAAAGCACGACGGCCGCCTGAAATGGTGAGTTTCATAGCGTGAGAGGAGCTGTGCAACCAAGGAATTGGGATCGGTGGCATAGACGATATACGCCCCCGTGTTTTTGCCAAAGCTTGCCACCAGGTCCGGAATCAGATCCGTGATACCACCGCTGCCCTTGAGTACGCCGATCAGCTTTCCTTCATCGTAGGCAATGGCGAATTCCCCAAGGGTGCCCGAGCGCCCCCCCACGATAATCACCATGTCACTGGAGCGAATGTTTGTCACCTCGCGCCCCATCAACCCACTACCGGTATAAATCAATACATCAAAAGCATCGGGGGGAGAGTGATACTTGTGGACATGCTCATCGAGACTCAGGGCCGGAGAGGTGCCGACTGACAGACCTCCTGCTTTTTTTGCACCCATGGCGCAATCATAGGGCAAGCCCGGGCAAGCTCCGGTGACAAGGACCAATCCTCGCTTGGCAATAGCCTGACCCATCGCAAACACCCGCTCCCGGATGGCATCGGTATGCTCCGTATCGGCCGAGCCCATGACTCCAACGGTTATGCGCATACCGGGGGTGTTCTCAATGAACTTCTGCGGTCGCTGTATGAACTTATTCCGGCATGCCTTGGAACAGAAATAGTAACTGCGGCCTTCGTACTCCAACATGCCGGCCGCGTTTCCGGGGTGGACCACCATCAGGCATACCGGATCCCGGATCATCCCGCTCCCCCGGCAACGGTCGGAAAGATCTGCGGATTCGTCCACGCGCGGGCTAAGGTTCGGATGGGGAGTTCACGTGCCGCCACAATGAACGGTTTCGGTGGGCTTCCCACTCGACGCTCAATTCGGATCCTCCTCCATCGTTCAACATGAAGCCCACCGGGCGGAGCGCTCGCGGGAGAGTGTCCGCTACTTCGCATGGCGCCTTGCTTCCTTCAGAGCCTCCTCCTCCTTCAGACTCCAGAGGAAATCCTGGTGATGTTCATCGCTGAACTCAAAGACACGTGGAAATCCGGCCTCTTCAACGACAGTCGGAAGAGTATCGAAACGGACTTTGCGCAAATCATAACGAACCCGGATCTCGCCGGTTGCAGCATCCGCCTTTGCATCCAGTACACCCGGGATGGCGAGAAGCCGTTGCTCGATGGTGGCCTCACACCCCGCACACTGTGTTTTGTCCACCCGAAAGCTTCGTTCCATTTCGATGGCTGTTTCGTTATCTGGCATGCTTGAGGCCTTCATAAACAATGGGTTCAAAGCCGAGGCTGCAAAGGGTGTTGTCAACTTCCCGGATGCTGAAATCGGGTTCATGGATCTTCAGTCGCACTTGACCTGTCTTGTGATTGGCATGGACATCGATGATCCCGCCGAGTTTCAACAGTGCCTTTCGGACGGTCAGTTCGCATCCGTCGCATTTCATGCCGCCGATCCAGAAGATGATTTCTTTCATGGCCGTCCCCTCTTATGGCTTTTTTGATAAGCAGCGAAGTTTGATCTGCTCTCGAAATAGAGCACGTCCCCATTTTCTCTCGCACCAATGATCGCTTGAGACTTGTCCACCTTTCGGCCGCTTAGCGGATCGATGGCCCGGCGCATTTCTTGATCATTGGTCAGTGCGCCCACGCACATGTTGCAACAGCCGTAATAGGTTCGGCCTTGTACGATAATGGGAATTTGCGGCTTGCCCATGTTCTTGTCGTTGACCATGCAGACATTTTTGGGATCCACCATCTGCAAGGGCTCTCCCCATGAGGATTCGGGGAAAAAGTTCATCGTGCTTGCCAAGAGAATCAGTAGCAAGATTGAAAACAAGCTTTTCGACTTCATGGGATTCATCTTGACTCACCACTAAAATCCATTTCAGGATAATAGGTGCCGGCCAGGTATTTCTCTCCACCCACCTCGAATTCGACGGTGATCCAATGCCTGCCCGTATCGTGACTCAGGTTGTAGAGCGCCATGTACCATTCTCCCATGTGCATCATGCTCTTCCGTTCAACGCTTCCGTCGGGGTGTTTGACCCTGGAGATCATGTGCAGGCCGGTGATCGGCCGGCCTTCCTTCTCCACCACCACCATCAGGTGATACTGCTCCTTGCTGTAGCGCATGCCCTTGGGTGAGCGCATGATGTGAAAGACCACCGTGTAATCGTCGCGAATCCCCTTGCGGACGATGAATCCCTCCTCATGCCGCATCGAAGCCTGGTTGTGGCCGGGCCCAGCCTCGGTGGCGTGGACGTAGCCGGGGTCCATCAGGCCAAGGGCGACAAGAAAGAGCGGCAGAAATTTCATTCCCGTTCCTCGGCAACCGGCACGGGCTTTTCAAAAAAGCGGGGGAAAAATGTCTTCCTGTGCCAACCCGTCATTTCAAGCATCAGGATACCGAAAACGACGACCAGCGATCCCAGCAGCAGGACGGCTGGCGGGACGAACAGCCACATCACGCTTGCTTTGGCTGCATCCGGGCCCATGACCACGGTGCGGAAGCCCATCAGGATCCAGGCGGAAGGGTAGGCCAGCGCGCCAATGCCTAAGGCCCATCCGAGGAGGGTTTTCCAGCCGGGTCGCAGGGAAGTGAAGGCGAGGACAAGCAACATCATGGCGGACAGGAGTCCAAGTCCCATCCAATGGATGTGGCCGCGCAGCAGGCGCCGCATGGCATCCATGGCCAGGCTGCCCGAGTGGGAATGCTGGTGCAAAGCATCGGGAAGGCCTGTTCCATGGTCTTCGTGATCCCCGTGGGCATAGGCCCGGGGAATCAGCTTGATGCCCATTGACGTGTTATTTTCATCGATCCGTGGTGGTGTTCCTCCCGCCTTGAGTACGGCTTCCTGCTTCTCGAAGCCGCCGTGCAATTGCTCATGATTGATCGCCATGTATCCGGCCCACAGCACGCCGAGGATCATGGCTCCTGTCGCCATCAGCAATCCCGCACGCACGGGCTGGAGCGCTTCCTGAAGGATGGTTCGTATACCTGCAACTGTGGTTGTCGTCTCATTGATGTTCATTTCTTGTTCCTCCCTGTTCGATATTCGATGCTTCCCAGATGGACCTTCCCGTCCGGAGTCTTGAACAGGACCATGATTTGATGTGTTCCGGGATGACCCAGATCAAATCCGGCCATGTACCAATCCCCCATTCTGGCCATCATCTTGTTCTCCGTCTCCTTGATCGGGTGGGACACCCTGGAGTTGACGAGCAGGTCGTGAAGCGCCCGTCCGTCCTTTTCCACCCGAATCATCAGATTGTGCGTGCCGCCGTGCCGCATGTCCGCTGTCGCGGGCATGACGCGGAAGCTCACCGTGTAACCATCCACGTGTTCCCGAATCATGGCTACACCCTCAAGTGCCCGGGTTTTTTGCGCGCCATCCACCTGGTGGTGTGGTTCCTCCTGAGCCTGTACAACCGTACCCGGTGCGAATCCGATGCACAGGATGCAGGTGACGCTACAAACGATCTTTCGCATGGTTTTCTCTCTCATTGCTCCTCCCTCTTCAGGCGGCGCCGCTCCTGCACCTGCAGGATCAGGGCGTAGATGAGCGGCAGGATCAGCAGGCACAGGAGGGTGGTGGTCAGCATGCCGCCGATCATCGGCGCGGCGATGCGTTGCATGACATCCGAGCCGGTGCCCGACCCCCACATGATGGGCAACAGCCCCGCGATTACCGCCGTTGCCGTCATCGCGATCGGACGCACGCGTTTGCCAGTGCCGCTGCGTACCGCTTCCATGATCTCCACCGCGGTCAGCCCACCTCCCTGCCTGTCCTTCCGGAACTCAGCCACCTCCTGGTCGATGAATGTGAGCACCAGAACTCCGATTTCCACTGCCACACCGGCCAGGGCGATGAAGCCGACACCGACAGCGACGCTGAGATTGAAACCCAGCCACCAGACGAGCCAGAATCCTCCGATCAGCCCAAAGGGGACGGCGAGCATGACCACGAGCGGCTCCGTCAGATTGCGGAAATTGAAGTAGAGCAGCAGGAAGATGGCCACCAACGTCAGCGGGATGACGATTCGAAGCCGGGCCGCCGCTCTCTGCATGTACTCTAACTGGCCGGACCAGCCAATGGCGTAGCCGGGCGGAAGCTTGACATGTGCGGCGATGGCTTGTTTGGCCTTGGCCACATAGCCGCCGATATCCGAGGTTTTGAGGTCGACGTAGATCCAGGCATTGGGACGGGCCGCCTCGCTCTTGATGGACGGCGGGCCGCCGACAAGGCGAATGTCCGCCACCTGCACCAGCGGGATCTGGGCGCCGGTGGGAGTCGGGATCAACACCCGCTTCAAGACCTCAATGTCATCCCGGTAGGCCCGCGGGTAGCGCAGGTTGACCGGGTAGCGTTCCAGTCCTTCCACCGTCTGCGTGATGTTCATGCCGCCGATGGCTGATTGGATCACGTCCTCGACGTCCCCAACGGTCAGGCCGTACCGGGCCGCCTCCTTGCGCTTGATGCGGAAGTCCACGTAATGGCCGCCGACGGCACGATCACCGAACGCGGACAGGGTTTCCGGAAGGCCCTTCAGCACATCCTCGATCTTTTCCGTCAGGCGCTGCAGGGTGGAAAGGTCGGGACCGGAGATCTTCACGCCGATGGGCGTCTTGATGCCGGTGGAGAGCATGTCGTTGCGGGTCTTGATCGGATAGGTCCAGGCATTGGCCAGTCCTGGAAAATGAATGGCCTTGTCCATCTTGCGCATCAGCGCGCGTGTGCTCATCTCCGGATGCGGCCACTCGGAGCGGGGCTTGAGCTGGATGATGGTCTCCATCATCGACAGCGGGGCCGGGTCGGTGGAGGTCTCGGCGCGACCGACCTTGCCGAACACGGTCTTCACCTCCGGAAAGGTTTTCAGGATCTTGTCCGTCTGTTGCAGCATTTCCTTGGCCTTGGTGATCGAGACGCCGGGAAAGGTGGTGGGCATGTAGAGGATGTCCCCCTCGTCCAGCGGCGGCATGAATTCGCTCCCCAGTTTGGAAAGTGGCCAGGCGGCGCTTGAGAGGAGCACCAGCGCCAAGAGAAGCGAGATCCATTTGCCCTTGAGCGTGAGGTTCAAAAGCGGCCGGTGCACAGCGATGAGCCCGCGATTCACCGGGTTTTTCTTCTCCGGCAGGATGAGGCCACGGATGAAATAACCCATCAACACCGGCGTCAGCGTCACTGCCAGCAGGGCGACACCGAGCATGGCGTAGGTGGCGGTGAAGGCCAGCGGCTTGAACAGCCGTCCCTCCTGTGCTTCCAGGGTGAACACCGCGGTGTAGGAGATGGTGATGATGACGAGCGAGAAGAACAGCGCCGGGCCGACCTCCTTGGCGGCCGTGCTCACGGCCTTCCAGCGCTCCTTGGTGGTGAGGGTGACATCCGCGTCATGGCGAGAAGGCGGGGCCCCGGTGGCAACCTCGGCCTCCGAAGATTGCTCCGAACTGCTCGCAATGACGTTCTGTTTTTTGACCAGCGCCCGCTCGAGATGCTTGTGGGCATTTTCGATCAACACAATGGCCCCATCCACCATGGCGCCAAGCGTGATGGCGATGCCGCCCAGGCTCATGATGTTGGCCGCAAGCCCCTGCCATTGCATGAGGATAAAGGCCACGAGCACACCCAGCGGCAGGGTCAGCACGGCGACCAAGGCGCTCCTGGCATGCAGCAGACACAGCACGCAGACGAGAGAGATGACGATGAACTCCTCCAGCAGCTTGTCCTTGAGGTTTTCGACGGCGCGCAGGCTCAGGCTGCTGCGGTCGTAGGTGGGAACGATCTCGACGCCGTCGGGCAAGCCGGCCTTCAATTCCTCCAGCTTCGCCTTCACGCGCTTGATGACCTCGAGCGCATTTTCGCGATAGCGCATGACGATGACCCCGCCGGCCACTTCCCCCTCGCCGTTCAACTCCGCAAGGCCCCGGCGCAGTTCGGGCCCGAGGTGCACATCCGCGACATCGCGCACGTAGATGGGTGTACCCTGTTTGTCGACACCAATGGGAATGTTGCGGATGTCGTCGAGGGACTTGATGTAGCCGAGCGCCCGGACCATGAATTCGGATTCGGCCATCTCGATCAGGCGGCCCCCGACATCGTTGTTGCTTCGCTGGATGGCGCGTTTGACCTTGGAGAGCGGAATCTTATAGAAGGCCAGCTTGTTCGGATCCACCTCCACCTGGTACTGCTTGACATAACCGCCGACCGAGGCGACCTCCGAAACCCCGGGAACGGTCTGCAACGCGTACCGGAGATACCAGTCCTGGATGGAGCGGAGTTCCGACAGGTCGTGTTTTCCGGAACGGTCCACGAGTGCGTATTCGTACACCCAGCCGACGCCGGTGGCGTCCGGCCCCAGCGTCGGGGTGACGCCGGCCGGGAGGAACTTGGCGGCGTAATTCAGGTATTCCAGAACCCGGCTCCGGGCCCAGTACATGTCGGTGCCGTCCTCGAAGATGATGTACACGAACGAAAAGCCGAAAAAGGAATAGCCGCGTACGACCTTGGCATGCGGCACGGCCAGCATGGCCGTCGTCAGCGGATAGGTGACCTGGTCCTCGACCACCTGCGGCGCCTGCCCCGGGAACTCGGTGAATACGATCACCTGCACGTCGGAGAGATCGGGAATGGCATCGAGCGGCATCTTCTTGATGGCCAGTGCGCCGGCAGCGATCAGGAGTGCCGTGGCCATGAAGACCAGGAAGCGGTTGGCCAGCGACAATTCGATGATGCGCCCGATCATGATGATTTCACCATGCCCTTCATCACCAGCCCGGATCTTTCATGATGATCACGCGCCGGGATTTGAACGATCGAAAAGCATGAAGGGGTTGCGTCGAAACCGATGTGCTTTTGCATCGTGACCCCTTGCATTTCGCAGCCCCTTTCTTGCCTGCGCCGTCCATCCATGCCTGCGCCGGAGTCGCGGCAGGCAGGCGCGTTCCCATGAAAAATCCGGGCCAGGGTCGCTGGTTTGCGCAAAGAAAAGGCAGGGGGAATGAAGGCCTTTTCTTTTGGATAGCCTGCGTCATTCATGCGATTCCCCGGCCGACGTTTCCGGCATGTCCATTCCCTGCATGCCTTTCATCTTCTTGTCTCCGCCTTCCCGCACCGGGGTGGGGGATTTCTTTGGGGCCATCATCTTGGCCGCGGCTTCCTTGAGCGAGGATTCGGAATCGATCAGGAATTGCGCCGAGGTCACGACCCGTTCGCCGGGAGACACGCCCGCGAGAATCTGCGTTTCGGCGTTGGTGGAAACGCCCAGGCGCACGTCGCGGGGCTCGAAGACACCGGGACCGCGCACGACGAAGATCTTGGGCGTTCCGCCGGTTCGGATCACGGCCTCGGTCGGGATGACCACGGCGTTCATCTTGCGGCGGGCGTGGATCGTGACATCGGCGAACATGTCCGGTTTGAGCAACAGGTCCGGATTGGTGAATTCGAGCCGCACCTTGTTGGTTCGTGTCTTGGGGTCCAGATACGGGTAGATGTAGGTGATGATGCCGGTGAACACGCGGCCGGGGATCGCTTCCAGCCGCATTTCGGCCGTGTCCCCCACCTGAACCCACGGCAGTTCGTATTCATAGACGTCCACGTAGGTCCATACGCGCGACAAATCGGCGATGCGGTAGAGTTCGGTGGCGGGTGTCACGTATTGGCCCTCGCGGGCACCGATGTGCACGACAATGCCCGGAAACGGGGAATGGATGTGCAGGTTCTTCATGACCTTTCTCGTTTTGGTCAGCTGCTCGAGCTGGTGTTTGGGAACATCCAGCAGTTCAAGCCGTTCACGGGCGGAGCGGAGCAGATCCAAGGCACCCTTGCGGATATCGGGAAAGGGGCTGGTCTTGAGCGTGGCGTAGTTTTTCAGCGCCAGTAAGTATTCCTCCTCGCTGGTCACGAGTTCCGGGGAATACAAGGCCAGAAGCATCGTATTGCGCTTGACCCTTGTTCCGGTGTCGCTGACAAACAACTTGTCGATCCAGCCGCTGATCTTCGGGTGCAGCCGCGTCATGAACTCCTCGTCGTAGTCCACCCGGCCCACGGTCTGGATCGTGCGGGAGATCTGCTTGCGCACAGCGATAGCCGTGCGCACACCGATGGATTGCACGACGGTCGGGTCGATCACGACAGTGCCGGGCCTTTTGCCTCCACCGCCCAGGTCTTCGGGGTAGACGGGGATGTAGTCCATGCCCATGGCATCCTTGGCCGGCACCGGCGAAGTGATTTCCGGATGCATCGGGTTGCGGTAGAAGAGCGGTTTGCGTTCGGATATCGCCTTCTTTCCCGCGGTTGCCGCCGGGGATGTGTTCATGCCCTTGGTGACACGCAGATGAGCCAGGCCGTAGCCAGCCCCGAGACCGAGCGCCAGGCTCAGGACGACAATGGCGAGCATGCGTTTATTCATGAACGATCTCCTTTCCAACCGCCGCTTCCAGGCGTGCCAGGCTCTGTCTTGCCCCGGCCAGGGCTTTCCAGTACAGCGTTTCATAGTTGTAGAGCGTGATTTGAGAGCGGACGAGGTTCAGAAAATCCACCTTGTTGACCTGATAGCCGGCCAGCATCGAGGCCACGGTCTGATTGGCCTGGGGGATGATGCCGGTCTTGAACAGGCTTGCCTGTTCGCGGGCGCGGAGATAGTCGGCGAGGGCGTTGGATGCCTCGGACCACACCGCCTCCTGTGTGTCACGCAGCGCGAACTCTTCCCTGGCCACTTCCGCCTTGCGCTGTTCGAGTTCACGATCCTGCTTGGTGGCGGTGTAGATCGGCAGGTTGAGGCTGATGCCGAGAGTGGCGAAATCCGGGCGCGGCTGGTTGTTCACCGGGTTGTTCCCACCCCGGAAGCCCCAGGCACCTTTGATCTTGAAGTCGGGGTAGTAGTCGAGTTCGGCCAGGTCCACCTGTTTTTTCGCCGCCTTGACCCGATCCCTGCGTGCGGCCAGCAGGGGCCGCGATTCCAGGGCCCATTGATGCAGTTTGGTTTCGCTTGGAAGGGGCGGCAATGTTTCCTTCACCCGTGACGGCAGACGAATATGGAGGTTCGTCGGCCGGTTCAGGAGGGCGTTCAAGCGCGCCTCCTCATCCCGGCGCGAGCCCTTGAGCCGGATCTCGATATCCAGCAATTTGGAGAGTTCGAGTTGCGCCAGAAGGACATCCTGCTGCAGGCCCTTGCCCACCTTGTATTTGGTTTGGGCAATGGTGATGAATTGCCGCAGCAGATCCTCGTTGCGTTCCACGATTTCCAGTGCCCGATCGAGATAGAACAGGTTCCACCAGCGGATGCGCACGTTGCGCAACAGGCGCAGGCGTGTTTCCGCCGTATCCATTGCGGCCGAGGACGCCAGGAGCCGCGCGGCCTCGCTTCGCAGGCGAAGTTTGCCGGGGAAGGGGATCTTCTGGGACAGGCCCAGCCGCAATTGTGTCATGTTCTCCTGCGCCGTGGCGAAGGTGTCCACCGGCAGGTTGACGGCATCGAAGGAAAGACTCGGGTCGGGAAGGCTTCCTACCTGCGGCGGGATGGCGGCCATGGCCGACGCATGGGCTCGCGATGCGGCCAGTCCGGCATTGGCTCCGAGCGCGGTCTTTTCGGCTTCATGCAGGGACATGGGTGTCGTCGTTTCGGATTGCGCCGGGATTGCAAGAGCCGGGAATGCGGCCGTTGCCAGCGCCAGCAGCGTGGACAGCATCGTTCTTCGAATAGGCAAGACAAACCTCCTGAAATGCAGTAGAAGCATGCAGGTCTGAGACCTGCACGAATGGCTTAGGAGGTTTGAATCAGATGCGGATGCGCAGACTGGTCCTGTAGATCAGGGTGGATCCTCGCCCCGCAAGTCGGATCGCATGATGCGAGGATGCGTGCAGTACGCGGGGTGGGGAAGCTGCTGGAACCGCCGGAGGAAGGATAGTGGCTGCCTGGAAGAACAGGACCGCCGCCTCCGGGCCGTGAGAGGCCGAAACACCAATGTCCGGCCAAGTGCAGTGCGGGCAGGCGGGTGCATCGTTTTGAACAGGCATCGGGCATTGTGCATGCATGGCGGCATTTGCATGGCTATATATCGGGGCGGCCTGTGCCGAAGGCAAGGCACAAAAACCCATCGCCATGATCTGCACGGCAAAGGCGGTCAATAGAACGCCTCTGACCTTCCGCTGTCGTAGAAGCACCCGCTGCATTCGACGCATCGTAGTCATGGTTGGATGAAATTTCAATGAATGCCGCGTCCCCGCCGGCAGGCAAGGTTTCCCGGCCAGGTAGCCTGCTGTATTCTTGGGGAATGCGGCTGACAACCCAGTCCCGGCAGGCGTATTTGCAACGGATCCAGCGTACCTACGGCCGAAAGAACGGGTATGTAACCCGTGGTCAGGAAGCGCGCCTCAAGCGCTGGTTGCCGCGGATCGGCTTGCCGGCGAACAAGAACCTGCGCGACTGCGGTCTTGATCCCGGTCGCCCGGTGGTCATGGAGATCGGTTTCGGGAACGGTGACTTTCTTGTCCATCTCGCTTTGGAGCACCCGCAGTGGCAGCTTCTCGGCGTCGAAATCTACCTGCCGGGCGTGGCCAAGGCCGTCTCAAGGCTGGAGGCGGCCGGGGTCATCGAACGCTGTCGTATATCCCAGCTCCCCGCCCAGTACGTGCTCTCCCGCCAGGTGCCGGAAGGGGCGCTCCATGGGGTCTATATCAATCACCCCGATCCCTGGCCGAAAGCCCGGCATCACAAGCGCCGCCTGATACAGAAGGAATTTGCCCGTTTGTTGGTCTCCCGCCTGCAGGTTGGGGGCTTTGTCCGCTTGGCGACCGACTGGCCTGAGTTGGCGCAATGGATGCGGGAGATCCTCGATGCCACTCCAGGTCTGCGCAACATGGCCGGCACCGCCGGTTTTGTGCCGCGTGAAGCGGAACGCCCATGGACAAAATTCGAGCAGCGGGGATGGAGGGAAGGACGCCCGAGCCTTTTCTTGCATTACATCCGCATAGCCTGAACGAATACGGGCATGATGGGGGTGGACAAGATCACCGTTGTGGTTTCACGGCCCTCCTCAGTTCGATCTCGATGATGCGCTGCAGGATGCGGGCCGACGGCGGCATCCCCTCAATCTTCAGACCATTGAACAGGAATGTGGGCGTGGCATGGATGCCGGCTCGATAGGCCTCCTGTACATCGGCGCTCACCGCCCGGTCGATGCCCGGATCCTCGAGATCGATCTTGAGGCGGTTGATGTCTAATCCGGCCGCCTCCGCCAGGCGCAGCAAGGCATCTTCGGAAAGTTTCTTGCCCTCGAATTGCGGTTGCCGCCGGAAGATCAGATCATGCAGCGCCCAGAAGCGGTGCTGTCGATGAGCCGCCTCGCCCAGACGTGCCAGCGTGCAGGCCGAGGGATGCACATCCCGCCCGTAGCGGGCCTTGAGAAGCGGATTGCAATCGATGCCCAGAGGCAGGTTCTTGAAAACGAATTTAACCTCGTCGGCGTAGGATGGGAGCAGTGCTTGCAGCATCAGGTGTGCTTTGCGGCAATACGGGCATTGGAAATCACTGAACTCCACAATGGTGAGAGGAGCATTCTTCCCGCCCAGATAGGGGTCCTGACTGGTATCGACTTCGAAGCGTGGAGCCGTGGCAGAGAAATGGGAAAAGGCCACGGCGTTGAAATTCGCCGTCGACTTGGCCACGGTTACGCGCAGCCGCTCGGCTCCGGCCAACGACAATCCGGCGACCACGTGGAGGACGATCAGAAGCGGGTATTCCGCCCGCGGCCGCAGCGGATGGATCGCCGCCAGACCACGAAGCAGATGCCTGCTTCTGGGCACGGGCATGGTATGCCATGAAAGAAAGAGAATGAAGAGATTGAGAATGTAGGTCAGGAGGCAGAGCAGGCACAGGCTGCGGATTTGAAAGGCCATAATGTAGCCCAGCCGGAGATCGATGGCCACGGCAGTCATAGCACTCAGGAAAATCAATGCCCTTGCTGCGGGGGCGTTTTTCCCCTTGAGGCCCAGAATGGCCAAGCACATCCACAACAGATACACCATGGCACCGAACCAGGCGATAGGGACAGCGAACCATTCGGCCCAGGGGGAAGCGCTCACGGCTCCGCAGCTCACATGGCGACTGAAATCGCAGATGCTGAATTCGCTCAGGTCACCGGTGAGGATTTGTTGATACAGCCAGGTCAGATACAGCGAAACCGCCAAGCCCGGAAGGGACAGAGCCAGGATCCAAAGAAAACCACGTCGCTGGTTCATGCTGAGGGCAGGCCTACACCGTCCACACGATCGATCTTATCGGCTGCGAGGATGCTTGTTATCAGGCGGGAGATGGTGCAACCGGCGGCCGCCCCCGAGCCGCGAATCCAGGCATGGTTTTCAAGGAAAAATCCGTGTTAGAGAGCATCGAGGAGGCGTTTCTTGTGGCGTGCATACACCTCATCGCTGATGAAATGCGCATCGTGCAGGTAACGCAGGAATTCGAGGCGGTCTTCAATTGCGGGATGGGCGGATTCGTATTCCTCGATCATGGAGGCCACCTTGTCATCGTAATCCTTGCGGTCGATCAACCCCTTGGCCAACAAGGCCCGCAACTTGGTCATTCGCGCATTAAGATCCCCGCCTGTTCCCGCTCCGGGCCGGGCAGGTTGAGGAGATGCTTTTGCGGTCGATTGCTGATGCGTCTGTTTCGAGCGAGGGGATCCTCCCGTACCCATTGGAGTTTCGAGCCAATCCGGTCGATCTTTGTAGAGGGATTGCCCTTGGGACGGGATCAGGCGCCAATAGCGTTCAACGACCCGATTGTCCGTTTGATCCCCCTTTTCCTCGTCCAGATCGCTCGTGCTTTCATTGAGGCGGTAAATGCGCCGGGCGGGGCGGTGGTTGATGGTGAGAAAATGCCAGTAAAGCGTGCCTTTGCGATGCAACACCCTGCCATGCAGACCGTCTGTGCGGAAATCGACGACGCGGTGGCCGCGTATCTGCTGCAAGGAACGCCGGATCATCGGCGCCAGGACGTGAATCTGCTCCTCACTGAACACAGGGCGTTTCCTCTTTTCCGCCATGAATCCTTCAACGGTGAAATCGATGCTTGACATTACAGCGGTGAGCCGCGACGGCGCTACGGTAACCGGTTCAGCGGTGAGCTGCGTCTCCAGACCGCCCACAGCAGCATGGAGGTTCACATCATCCTCGCCGAAGGTTGCCATCGGACAGGCGGCCCACAGGATTGCGATGACCGTTGCAGACGAGATGCGGATCAGTCGGGGTTTCACGCCTGGCATTTCAAAGGGAGGGACCGATGCTGTCAACCGCGGATTGGATGAACCCGGCTTTTTCATGAACTCGCGTATACCAAGCGGACAGGATTGAGCGATGTGCAACCGTCCTCCATTCCCCTGTCCTCAACATCCGCATGGGGGCGCCTTTGGCCGCGAACACAAGCGTTAGGCTCTGTGCTTCTTGCCCGCATGCGCGCCCCGACCTCGCCTGTTCTGCGCCATCCAGGCGCGATCTCATGAATACTTAGGAGAAATCGAGTGCACGGCAAGGACGGCGGTCCGAATGCACGGCTTCCTCGTTCCTAGTACTCCCATGCTTCTTGAAATCCGCACATTTATGTCTCGCATCCCGTTTCCCACGATACGAGCCCCCTGAGTCCGACCGACGCCTAGGCGAGCGTATGGTCGTCATGAAAAATCCGGGTGAAGTGAAGTGTAGGAATTAACCGCGTTGTTTACAGAATTTTCAGCATGTGGAGGTTCTGTAGG